>CAMYWI010000098.1 GCA_947302675.1 uncultured Selenomonadales bacterium
CAAAGCCCGGTTACGATTTGATTTTGACGATTGACCGCGACTTGCAAGTTGCCGCAGAAAAAGCCGTTGATGATATGCTCGCGCAGTTGAGTTGTCACGCGGCGGCGGCAGTCGTTTTGAATCCGCAGACGGGCGAAGTCCTCGCGCTGGTCAGTCGTCCCGCCTTCGACCCGAATTTATTTGCGCACGGCATTTCAACCAAAGACTGGAACGCCATTAACAACAATCCCTATCACCCGATGGACAACAAGGCGATTACCGGCGAATATCCGCCAGGCTCGACGTTCAAAATCGTCACGGGCACGGCGGCACTCGCGACGGGCAGGGTTGATCCAAACGAATTGATCTTTGACAGCGGCACGCACTGGCTTGTTCCTAAGGGCAACGCGGGCGGCGAGGCTCTCGGCTGGCTCGACTTTCACACGGCGTTAAGTCACTCGGATAACGTTTACTTTTATGAATGCGGAAATCGGCTTGGCGCGGACTTGTTGGAAAGTTACGCGCGAATGTTCGGGCTTGGCTCGCCGACGGGAATTGATTTGCCTTACGAATCGCCGGGGCTTGCCGACTGGAAGGAATACAAGATGGAAGTTTACAAGGACGATTTTTATTTGTCGGAGATAATGGACGCGGCAATCGGGCAGGGCTTTAACCTCGTGACGCCGTTGCAAGCGGCAATGGTCATGGGCGAAGTCGCGGCGAACGGCAAAAGATTCAAGCCTCACCTCGTCCGCCAAATCCTTACACAGGACAAGGAAGTCATCAAAGACTTTCAACCCGAACTCGTCAGCGAGTTGCAAGTTGAGCCGTGGGTAATTCAGCTTGTGCAGTCAGGCTTGCATGATGTTACGGTTAACGGCACGGCGGCGCGGAACTTTATCGGCTTTCCCTACGACATTGCGGGCAAGACCGGCACGGCGGAAAATTCGCAAGGCACGGATCACGGCTGGTTTGTCGGCTACGGACCCTTTGACAATCCTACAATCAGCGTCGCGGTTATCGTCGAGCAGGGCGGCTTTGGCGCGAGTTCAGCAGTTCCAATCGGGCGGCAGATTATGGAGGCGGCGTTCAATCTCATGGTTCAGCGCGGCGAAATGGCTCCGCCTCAATCAAAATAAAAAAATAAAAGTTGCGTTTGTCAAGCGGCGCGATTTATGATTTAATAACCGCAGAAAATTTTTAGGAGGAAGTGATTTTATGGATGCACTTATTTTATCGCGGTTGCAATTCGCAATCACAACCATCTACCATTTTTTATTCGTGCCGGTGACGTTGGGGCTGTCAATCTTCGTCGCGTTGCTTGAGACGTGGTACATATCGAGCGGCAGTTACGAGGAGCGCGTCAAGCTCAAAAAGCTCGTGAAGTTTTTCGGGACAATCTTCTTGATAAACTTCGCGATGGGCGTCGTGACTGGTATCGTGCAGGAATTCCATTTCGGAATGAACTGGTCGGAGTACGCGCGGTTCATGGGCGACATTTTCGGTGCGCCGCTCGCGCTTGAGGCTTTGACGGCATTTTTTATCGAGTCGACGTTCATTGGGCTATGGATTTTCGGTTGGGACAAGCTCGGCGAGAAACTTCACTGCCTTTGCATTTGGCTTGTCGCGTTCGGCAGTAATTTATCGGCGTTCTGGATTTTAGTTGCGAACTCGTTCATGCAACACCCGGTCGGCTACGCGATTGAAGGCGGTCGCGCGGTCATGACTGATTTTGTCGAACTTGTCACCAATCCTTACGTCGTCGGTGAATATTCTCATGCGCTGTTCGCGGGGATAACGACGGGCGGCTTTTTAGTTATCGTCGTGAGCGCGTGGAAGATTGCAACCGATGAAGTCTCGCGCGAAATGTTTATGAAAACTCTCCGCCGCGCAGTCCTTTACACGATGCTTGGAGTTTTGGGCGTCATGGGTTCGGGTCACATGCACGCGCAATATCTCGCGGTCGGCAACCCGATGAAACTTGCGTCGTTCGAGGCGTTGTGGGAGACGGAAAACCCTGCGCCGTTCGCGGTCGTCGCCGACATTAACCAGGAGATGCGCCGCAACGATTCGGAAATTTTAATTCCTGGCATGTTCAGCTTTATGGTTCACAACTCTTTTAATGGCGAGGTCAAGGGCATTAACGATTTGCAACGCGAGGCGGTCGAGAAATACGGTAGCGGCTATTACATTCCCAACGACGTGCGCGGCATGTTCTGGAGCTTTAGGGCAATGGTCGGCACGGGCGGCTTGCTGTTAGCAATCGTTTTTGTAATGGGCTTTCTTGCCTTCTTCTGTCAAAGAAAACTTCGCGAGCATCGTTGCTGTTTAAAATTCATGCCGCTGTTGTTGCCGTTGCCGTTTATCGCGAATTCGGCAGGCTGGTACATAGCGGAGGCGGGTCGTCAACCGTGGATAGTCGTCGGCTTGCAGAAAACGGCGGTCGCGGTCAGCCCTAATCTCTCGGCGGGCGAGGTTTGGATAACGTTAATTGGTTTCACGGCGATTTATTTATTCTTGGCGGCGTTGGCAGTCTTCGCGGCGGTCATGTTCATTCGACGCACAAAAATCACGGAGGAGGTGTGAGCTGTGGATTTAAATATCGTTTGGTTTATCTTGATAACGGTGCTGTTCACGGGCTTTTTTATCCTTGAGGGTTTCGATTACGGCGTGGGCATGATGATGTTGGGGCGTCCGAAAAGTGAACGCGCTCAATTTGTCCGCGCTATCGGTCCGGTTTGGGACGGCAACGAAGTTTGGATGATAACGGCTGGCGGCGCGACTTTTGCGGCGTTCCCGCACGTCTACGCGACGATGTTCAGCACATTTTATCTCGCGCTGTTTCTAATGTTGCTTGCGCTGATAATGCGCGGCGTGGCGTTTGAACTGCGCGGGCAGCTCAAATATTCGGACTGGATAAATTTCTGGGACTTCGGAATAATGTTCGGGAGCTTTGTCCCCGCGCTGTTATGGGGCGTGGCAGTTACAAATCTTCTGCGCGGACTGCCGATAGATTTTCAAATGCATTACGTAGGAAACTTTTTGGACTTGCTCAGCCCGTGCGCGTTAATGGGCGGAATTTTCTTCGTGTTGTTGTTCGCGTTTCACGGCGCAAATTTCTTGTCGCTCAAAATTGCGAATAAAGCCCTTGTCGAGGAGTTGCAGGGAATAAGTTTTAAGCTAGGCTTGACGACGCTCTTAAGTTACGTTTTGTTCGCGGTAGCGGCGGCGCACGATACGGACATTTTGGCGAAGTTGAGCACGGTAATTTTCTTGGGGCTGTCAATCGCGGCGATAATAGCGAGTTGCGCGGGAGCTAAGACGGGCAACGGTTGCAAGGCGTTTATCTCGTCGACGCTCGCGATTGCCTTCCTTACGATTGGATTTTTTACCGCGCTGTTCCCGCGAATCATGGTATCGAGTATCTCGCCCGACTTTTCTTTGAACATTTACAACGCCGCGTCGACACCGCACACTTTGCAACTTATGACGATAGCGGCGGCAGTCTTCGTGCCGATTGTCTTAATCTACCAGACTTGGTCTTACAGAGTTTTCAAGGAGCGCGTGACGGCGGCTGATGTTCACTGAGTTTTTCAAAGCAAATAAAAAAATCCTCGTCGAAATTGCGGCGTGCAAGCTCGTCGAAGGATTTTTTGTTTTAGCGGGCGCGAGTTTCTTGGTAAAGTTCATTGACGCGCCGTCGGAAAAATTTTTGTTGGCGACGTTGGGATTTTTCGCGGGAAGATTTTTAATGGCGAGCCGCGCAGAAATAATCTTCGCGCGACTTTCAATGAACGTCCAAACTTCCTTCCGAAAAAAAATCCACGCGCAACTTTTTGAGCGGGAACTTCCGAGCGGCGAACTGCTGACTTTAATCTTCGATACGGTTCAATCGCTCGACGAATTTTTTTTGAAGGTCGCGCCGCAAATTGCCTCCGCGCTCATTTTCCTACCGATATTTTTAATAGGGGCGGCGGCGGTCGATTGGTTGACGGCAATAATTTTGCTCGTGACGTTGCCGATTGCGCCGCTGATTTTGTGGCTGATTGGAAAGGCGACTGCCGAAAAAAATTCTCGCGCGTGGGCACAGTTGCAAAAGCTCAACGGCGAGTTCCGCGAACTCTTGGCGGCGATAACTACTTTGAAAATGTTCGGGCGAATCGAGGCGGGCGCAAAAAAAATCCGCGTAGCGTCGGAAAAATCATCTGCGGCAACTCTCGATGTGTTGAAGTTGGCGTTCGTGTCGTCGTTTGCGCTTGAGCTGATAACCACGCTGTCAATCGCGCTGGTCGCCGTGACGTTGGGCTTGCGGCTGGTCGCGGGCGGCGTCGAGTTTCAAGCGGCGTTGTTCCTGCTTTTAATCGCGCCCGAATTTTTTTTGCCGATACGGAAATTCGGCGTGGCGTTTCACGTGATGATCTCGGCGCGCTCGTCGCTTGAGCGGCTGAAAAATTTTTTGACTGCGGCGGAAGTCAACGGCGGCTCGGTCGGAAAAATTTTAATGCCCCCGTCAATCGCGCTTGCCGACGTGACCTTTGCCTACCCGAAAAAAAAATCGCCTGTCCTGCGCGACGTGAGCTTGAAATTTTCGGCGGGGAAGGTCACGGCTTTGACGGGCGAATCGGGCGCGGGCAAGTCGACGGTGCTGAAAATTTTGGCGGGCTTGCTTGAGCCGACGGCGGGCGAAATTTTTTGGAACGACTTGCCGACATCTCGCATGGAAAAAAATTCTCGGCTGTCGAAGGTGTCCTACGCGCCGCAAGCCCCGCACCTGTTCGACGCGCCGCTAAGGGACAATTTCACGATGTTTGACGCGCTCGACGCCGCAAGCTTGAAAGAATTTTTGTCCGCGCTGAACTTGCCGCTTGACTTGGACGCTGCGCAGAAATTGAGTCGCGGGCAACTGCAACGTTTGGGCTTGATTCGCGCGTTGCTGAAGGACACGCCGATAATCCTGCTCGACGAACCGACGGCGGGTCTCGACGAAGTGACGGAGCAAAAAGTCCTCGCGTTGATAAAAAAAATATCGCCGCGCAGGACGATTATCATTGCGACGCACCGTTTGCCCGTGACGGAATTCGCCGCAGAGATCGTTCGCCTTGAAGCTGTTCAATTTCAATCTGCGCGGCCGTAAAGTTTAACTGCGCGGGAAAAATATTCGATACACTTTCGAGAGAGGTGAGGCAAAAAATGACAAAAGCAACAAACATAATGGCTATAGCACCGCAACAACCGTCGACATCGCGAAGAATTTCTCCGAACACGCAGCCGAAATACAAGACGCCTGCGCGGCAGAGCAACAGGAATTTCGGCTCGACGCTGGACAAAGTCAACGCGAAGCTCGACGAACTAAAGCAAAACATTCAAGACTTGCAGGACACCGTCAAGAAGACGGCGCAAGTCGAAGGCGAACAGCCGCCGTCCAATCAAACGACAGAAGAAACACCGGCTCAAGGAATGAGCGACACTCCGCAGGACGCTGAAAAGGCAATTAGGAATGAGGAATTAGGAATGAGGAATGATTCCGAAGTTGCCGACAAAGACGCTAAGCCTGCGGATATTTTTTTCGGTAAAGCCCAACCCGTCAACGTGATGAAAAATTTCGCGGAAGACGCGCCGCAAAAAATTTCGGCGAAAGTTCAAGCTCCCGTCGTCGAAAATTTCATCGCGCCGACCACGCCCGTCGAAGAGCCCGTAAACCTCGACAACTCGGCTGATATGGCAGACGAACAGCCTCCGACGAACTTCCCGGCGGCAACCAACCCGACTTATCTTTTCGGCGCGAACAAAGAGACGCTCCTCGAAACAAAGCCCGTCGTCCAAGTCGAAGCTCCGAAAGCCGACGCCGTGCAAAATCTGATGTCGCTCATGCCGCAAGCCGAAAGTTCCAACGCGCAATCAATGCTGAACATGCTCGGCGGCAAGGCGTGGCGTCCCTTCGACGTTCAATCCGCGCCGATTGTTCAACCGACCGTTCAAGCGCAACCTGTGACGGCTCAACCCTTGCAAGTCATTCAGCCGTCAATTCAAGCGCAACCCGTAGACGTTCAACCCTTGCAAGTCATTCAGCCGACGATTCAAGCGCAACCCGTAGACGTTCAACCCTTGCAAGTCATTCAGCCGACGATTCAAGCGCAACC
>CAMYWI010000099.1 GCA_947302675.1 uncultured Selenomonadales bacterium
TCTTCGACGCCAACGCGAGCGAGACCGGCGGCACGTGGGCTAATCTCGTCGACTACGCGGGCAATGAACAGCGCGTCGGTTTCACGCATACAAACGGCGGCGTCCTCAACGCGAGCACTTCAGGTGATGACTTGGTCTTGAAGGGCAACTACGCCGAAAGCTCCTCCGACACGCAAAAGACTGGTCCTTCAACGCTTATCAGCGGGAGCGGCGACGATACAATCCTCGCGGGCGCAACCGATTACGTAAGAGCGGGCGGCGGCGACAATCAAATCTACGTCACCGATTCAAATCTGCGCGGGATTGAAGGCGCGACGATTTATCTTGGCGACAGCGGCAGGACGACAGTCCACAACTTCAACGAAGGTTACGATAATGGCGACGAAATTTTTGTGAACGACGTCTCGGCGGTTGACTTCACCTACGGCGACGACGGGCTTGTCATGCGCACGGGCAATTCGCAAATTACCTTCGACGGTCTTGAACCCGTCAATGATTTTGTCACCTACGCCGACAATGCCGCCGCGCCTTACCAAATTAAAATCACTAATGGCAAGAACGAATACAACGCCGCGATTGCACAGGAAGGCTACGACATCGGCATTAACGACGACAACGAGGCTAATGTTTTCTACGGCAACGGCACGGGCGGTAGCGGCTTGAACTTCAGCGAATACACCGGCGCGGTCGAAGTCAATCTCAACGACGGCACGGGCAACTTGAACGGCTCCGCCGCGCAGATTTACAACATAAACAAAGTGCAAGCGGGCGAAGGCAACGCGACGCTCATCGGCAAGGACGCCACGAACAATACGCTGATTGCGGGTACGGGCAATACAAATATTCAATCGGGCACGGGCAACGACTTAATGGTCGGCAACACCTCCGAAGAGAAAGACGGCTTTACGACCTTCAACTACAAGGAGGGCGACGGGCGCGACACAATCACCGGCTTTGACTTCATGAGCGACGCGAACGACTACACCGCCGATATTATCAGCTTGCCCGCAGAAAATATCGTCACGAACGTCATCATGGACGGCAACGATATTCTCATGTTCATTAACGAAAGTGCCAATGATTATCTGCGCTTGCAAGACGCGGTTGGCAACGACTTCAAGATTAACGACCGCATTGCCAAAGTTGAGACGGTCGGCAACTTCGACAACCTCGCCGACTTCTACGTTGTCTCGCAGAAAAATGCTACTATGAAAGTCGGCGCGAACATTGGCGACGCGCAAGTTTGGCTTGACGACCGCACGACTGGCGAACACGGCGTCATTTACAAGGGCGAGATTAAATACCTCGACGCCTCTGCGGCAACGGGTAGCTCGACGCTCGTTGGCAACGATTTGGATAACGTCATTTACGGCGGCAAGGGTTCCAACAGCATTTGGGGCGGCTACGGCGCGAACAACGATACGCTTATCGGCGGCTCTGGTCAAAATACCTTCTTCTTCGGCTTGGAGAACGGTAGCGATACAATCACTTCGATTAAGTCTGGCGACGTTGTGTACTTGGCTAACGGCGTTGAACAAATTGCCTCGACGACTATAACTTCTGGCGGCACGAATATTGAGCTGACGGACGGCTCCTCGCTTGAAATTAAGGGCAACGCCGCGAACATTGAATATCGTCTCGCCGACGGTAACAAATTCACTGCCGACCATTCAACCGGAAAATGGAATAAAAAGTGATAAATGATTAGCGATTGCGTTTTAAGAAAAAATCCCGGCTTAACAACCGGGATTTTTTTTGACAAAACTTTGATAAAATATTTCGCAGTTGGCGTCGCCCGTGCGATATTTTTTAACGCAGTTTATTTTGGAGCGCGGCAGGAATAAATCATGAAGATCATACCGAAGAACGCCGCGATTGCGCCGCCCCAAAGTACCGACACAACTCCAAGACCTTGCATTAAGAAACCGCCGATTATACTTCCGAGCACGATACCGACCGTTTCCGTCGCCACAATGTAAGCTTGCCCTGTCGTCTCGTACTTTTTGCCGACGATTTCATCGACGTAATAGACACGCGCCGCCACCATTAAGCCGTAAGACACGATTTGCAAAATTTGTACAAGGTAAATCATTGTCACCGACTGCGCCACGACGAACAGTGCCGCCTTCGCGAAGAAGAAAACGCCCGACGCCGTTAAGAAATATTTCGACGGCGTGTTGCCTTTGATTCGCGTGTACAAGAACAGGATTGGAATTTCGAGGAACGCCGCAATTCCCAACGCCATTCCTAAATGACTGCTGTCGCCGCCCACGTGCTCAATCGCGTAAATAAAATACGTCATAACCATGTTGTGGAAGAGCATGACCAAGCACAAGCCGATTAACATTAAACGGAACGCGGGGAACTTCGACAGCTCAAGCGATTTGCTTTGCGTCGGCGAAGTTGAGTTTGAGGTCGAGCCTTTCAGCGTCGGCAGTGACAACAAAATTGCGAACAACGCCACGCCCAAAAGTCCGTAGCCGAGCGGGATTACAGACGTTCCGAACTTCGCCATTAAAAATCCCAAGACCATTGAGCAAACTGCAAAACTCATTGAGCCGCAACCGCGAGCTATTCCGTAGTTCACCGAGATTCCTTTGTTCTCATAAAAAAAGCTGAACGAATTTAAAATCGGTAGCATTGTGAACGTTAAGCAGTACATGCCGCCGAAAATTATCGCACGCAAGCCGCCGCTCTTTATGAACAAAAGCGAGAAGGCTCCCAGCGTCAAGATTAACGTCAGCAGGAGCAAAAGTTTTCTGCCGTCGACTAAATTTCTGTCGACCAATCGCCCCGCAAATTGTTGTAAGACGACCGCCAACAGGCAACTGACCGCGACTAATATCCCGATTGTTTGTGTCGAGACCTGCGCGGCGGCTAAGTAAGGCGTCACGAAATTTATCGCGGGACACAACATCATCGTGTGCACGCCCAGCAATGCGCAGTATCTTATGTTTTCCCTCCGCTCGTCCATTCAACTCGCCTCCGTAAAAATTTTTTTGAGTATATCGAACCGCCTGTCAAAAAGCAATAAAAATTTCCGCTTGTGAAAGGGAAAATGCCTGTGGCGTCGAAGTTTTCAATCATGAAACAGGTACTTGGCATTTTTGCCCAAAATTGGAAAATCTTTCTGGCAGTCACGGCAGTTTTATCGTTGCAGTTAATTTCGGCGGGACAGCTCAATTTATGCGGAGCGGTTTTGATTGGTGCGCTGTTAAATTTTTTTTATTTCTTGTCGACAGCCGCCCGCCTCGAAGCCGCCGCGAACTCGCCCGCCGCGCAGGCTAAAAAAATTATGCTAATCGGATTGCTCTTGCGGCTCGGAATGATTTTCGCGGTTTTGGCGGTCGCCGTCCACATTTCAACAAATCTTTTCTTGGCGACGGCAGTCTGTTTCGGCGTGTTTTATCTCGCCACGCTCTTTGTCTTGGCTCGCTCCGAACTCAAGAGAAAATTTTGACTAGGAGACTTTTGTCACAGCTAAAAAAATCTGCGCGGGTTATTCTTGGCGCATGAAATAAAGGGGGTGAAAATCCCGATGCCGAAAAATTTTTTTGCAAAGGAGGTGAATGTATGCACGACATTGGTGTCCGCGAGACGGTAAATTTTCTGGGCTTGACGTTCAACATCGAGACGCTAAAGATGACGTGGCTGGCAATGGGCATTGTGATTTTGGTCGCGTGTCTCGCCACGCGCAACTTGAAAGTCGTCCCGCAAGGCTGGCAAAACTTTGTCGAAATGATAATCCTGTGGCTCCACGACCAGATTGATGCAATGATGGGCAGACGCGGCAGAATGCTTGCGCCGTTTATCGTGGGGCTGTTCATGTTTTTGCTGGCGAGTAACTTAATCGGACTGGTGCCGCTCATGGCGTCGCCGACAAACGATTTAAACACGACGCTTGGACTTGCGCTCCTCGTCGTGACGATTGTCCACTGCTTGGGCTTGTACTTTAAGGGCGGTCATTACATCGCGCACTTTTTCCAACCCACGCCGGTTTTCGTCGTCATCAACATGATTGAGGAAATCGCCAAGCCGATAACGCTTGCCTTCCGTCTATTCGGAAACATTCTCGCGGGCGAAATTCTAATTATCGTCCTGCTAAAGCTCATGCCGATTTGGATGCCGATACCGAGTGTTTGTTGGCTGGCGTTCAGTATTTTCATTAGCTGTGTGCAGGCGGTCATTTTCACAATGCTCAGCATGGCGTATCTTGCCAACGCGGTTAAGGAAGACCATGCGGAGTGAAATTAAGTCTATAGTGGAAGACGACCACTCTAAAAAATGTATGCACGAATTGTGCTTGAAAACTTAAAAGTAAGCGGAGACCTTCGGGCGACCGTGTATGGGCGACTTGGACTCGCCTTTGAGAATAAGGCTATCCTTCGGGAGGAAACTTAAACCGCAAACTTCTCATAAATCTCTTTGCGAGAAGTTCAACAGCTGTGTGCAGGCGGTCATCTTTACAATGCTCAGCATGGCGTATCTTGCCAACGCGGTTAAGGAAGACCACGCGGAGTAGGGAATAGTTGATTATGAACTTTTTTATAACTTAAGGAGGAAAATTTAAAATGGAACATGCAATTATGGTAGCGGCGGCACTTTTGGGCGCAGGTATTACAATGGGTCTCGCGGCAATCGGCGCGGGCGTCGGTGACGGCTTGGTTACGAGCAAATTCATTGACGGCATCACTCGCCAACCCGAAGCGAAGAATACGCTCTTCACGAACACGCTTATCTCCGTCGGCTTAATCGAGGCTATGGCGATTATCGCTACCGTCGTCGCGCTCATCATGCTTTACGCCAACCCGCTTCTCTAATGCGTAGTGCGCAATGCGTAATGCGTAATTAAAGAGGTGATTTGTTTTGATTGAAATTAACGCAACGATTATCGCGCAGATACTCAACTTTCTAATCTTGGTCGTGTTGCTCCGAGCGGTTGCCTATAAACCCGTCGCGCGACTCCTTCAACAGCGTTCCGACAAAATTCAAGGCGACCTCGACAAGGCGGAGGCTGACCGCAAGGAAGCCGAAAAAACTTTGGCGCAATACAAAACTCAACTCGCCGACGCGCATAAAAAGGCTCAAGAAATCGTCGAGAAGGCTAATCTCACTGCGCGGCAGGAACACGACGCCGCAGTCGAAGAGACGCGCAAGGAAATCGAACGCATGAAACTCAACGCGAAAGCCGAGATTGAAAGCGAACGCAATCGCGCCTTCGCAGAAATGAAGTCGCAAATCGTCACGTTGAGCTTGGCGGCGGCGGGCAAAGTCGTTTCCAAAAACCTCGACACTAAGGAGAACGACAAGCTCGTCAACGAATTTATTTCTGGCTTAAATAAAGACATGTTCGCGGACATGAAATGAGGTGGCAACGTGTTAAATATTCAGCTTGCCTCCAAGTACGCGACGGCGATTTTTGAACTCGCGCAAGAAGAAAACAAGCTCGACGCTTACGACAAAGATCTTGCCAAAGTCCGCGCAGATGTTTTCGCAATCCCTGAAGCGGTTAAATTTTTCCAGAACCCGCTCGTTCCTCAGCAGGCGAAAAAAGATTTGCTCCTTCGCGCGTTCGACAAAGAAATTTCCGCAACCGTCATGAATTTCCTAATGCTCCTCGTCGACAAGAAACGTATCGGCGTCTTCAATGAGATCTACGACATTTTCACTTCGCTGAAGAACAAGGCGCAGGGAATTCTTATCGCGGACGTGACGAGCGCATTTCCACTTTCCAAAAAACAACAAGATCAGCTTACAAGAAAGCTCAGCACATTGACGGGGCGCAAAGTTAAAGTTCGCACTCACAAAGATACTTCCATTTTGGGCGGACTCATTGTAAAAATCGGTGACAAGCGAATTGACGGCTCGGCGGCGGGTCGTCTGCGTGCTTTGCAAGCGTCAATGCGCAATTAAAGAGGTGAAGTCTTAAACATGAAGATAAATCCTGATGAAATCACTGCGATAATCAAGGATCAGATTAAGAATTACAACGTCGATTTGAATGTTGACGAGGTCGGCACGGTCATTGAGATTGGCGACGGCATAGCGCACATTCACGGGCTTGATA
>CAMYWI010000100.1 GCA_947302675.1 uncultured Selenomonadales bacterium
CCTTCGTGATAATAAACCTTATCTTCCGGCTTCCACTACTTGACTTTTTATAGCCAGTCTTAAGTCGTTCAATGATAATTAACGGCGGCTTTTCTGTCAACGCCAAAATTGACAACGCCTTGTTGCAAAGGTAAAATGCAAGCGTTTGAACAAAAATTTTTTCGGAGGAGATTTTTACAATGAAAAACTCGGTTAAGAAAGTTGCGCTCGCGTACAGCGGCGGGCTGGATACTTCGGTCATTATCCCTTGGCTCAAAGAGAATTACGGCTGCGAAGTGATTGCGGTCTGCGCGGACGTCGGGCAGGGCGACGAGCTTAACGTTGTTCACGACAAGGCTTTGAAGTCCGGCGCGTCGAAAGTTTTTATCGCCGACCTCACCAAAGAATTTATCGAGAAGTACATTTTCCCGACACTCAAAGCCGGCGCGACCTACGAGGAAAAATATTTGCTCGGCACGTCGTTTGCCCGCCCGATTATCGCTAAGAAACTCGTTGAAGTTGCGCTCGCCGAAGGTTGCGACGCCGTTGCGCACGGGGCGACCGGCAAGGGCAATGACCAAGTCCGCTTTGAACTCACGGTTAAGGCTCTCGCGCCCGAACTTAAAATCATCGCCCCTTGGAGAGAATGGGAACTCGACAGCCGCGAGGCGGAGATTGAATACGCCAAAGCTCACGACATCCCGATTGCCGCCGCCAACAAAACTTACAGCATGGACAGAAATATTTGGCACCTTTCGCACGAAGGCTCCGATTTGGAAAATCCTTGGAACGCGCCGCAGAATAAAATGTTTTTGATAAGCGTCGCGCCCGAAGACGCGCCTGACATTCCCGAAGAAGTTATCATCAATTTTGAACAGGGCATTCCCGTCGCGGTCAACGGCGAGAAACTCGGCGCGGTTGAACTCGTAACTTTGCTTAACAAAATCGGCGCACGTAACGGCGTCGGTATCGTCGACATCTGCGAAAATCGTCTCGTCGGCATGAAGAGTCGCGGCGTCTATGAAAATCCTGCCGGTTCGATTCTTTTCTACGCGCACCGCGAGCTTGAATATCTCTGCCTTGACCGCGCGACTTTCCACTTTAAACAGCACGTCGCAGTTAAGTACGGCGAGTTGGTTTATGACGGCATGTGGTTTGCTCCGTTGCGCGAGGCTTTGGCGGCGTTCGTCGACGAAACTCAGAAGACTGTCACGGGCACGGTTCGCTTGAAACTTTACAAGGGCAACATCATTTCGGCGGGCAGCAAGTCTCCCTATTCGCTTTACAACCAAGAGATCGTGACGTTTGAACATGACGACGTTTATAATCAAGCGGACGCGACGGGCTTTATAAATCTGTTCGGCTTGCCGCTGAAAGTTCGCGCGTTGGTGAACAAGAAATGAGCGAAAAACTTTGGGGCGGCAGATTTGAGAAGTCAACCGACGAAATGATTAACGACTTCCAAGCGTCGATTAACTTTGATAAGCGCATGTACCGCGAAGATATAGCAGGCTCGATTGCTCATGCGAAAATGCTCGCGGCTCAAAAGATTATTTCCGACGACGACGCGAAGAAAATCTGCGCGGGCTTGGAAAAAATTCTGGCGCAGATAGACGCGGGCGAGTTTAATTTCAGCGTCGCGCTTGAAGATATTCACATGAACGTTGAGAAGGCGTTGACTGATTTAATCGGCGAGGCGGGCGGCAGACTTCACACGGCTCGCAGTCGCAATGATCAAGTCGCGCTCGACACTCATCTTTACATGCGCCGCCAAGTCCGCGAAGTTCAGAAATTGATTCTGGAGTTGCAAGCCGCGCTGGTTAATGCCGCCGAAAAAAATTCCGACGTGATTTTTCCAGGCTACACTCATTTGCAACGCGCCCAACCGATTTTGTTTGCTCATCACTTGCTGGCGTATTTCTGCATGTTGCAAAGGGACTTCTCGCGTTTTGAGGGCGTTCACGCCCGCGCAGATATTATGCCGCTCGGAGCGGGTGCGTTGGCGGGCACGACCTTTGACATTGACAGGAACTTTGTCGCCCGCGAGTTGAGTTTCGCCGAAATTTATTCTAACAGCCTCGACGCGGTCAGCGACAGGGATTATCTCATGGAGTTTCTTTCTGCCGCATCAATTCTTATGGTTCACCTGTCGCGCTTCAGCGAGGAAATTATTTTCTGGTGCAGTCGCGAATTTTCTTTTATCGAACTCGACGACGCGCATTGCACTGGCTCTTCCATGATGCCGCAGAAAAAAAATCCCGACGTGCCGGAGCTGATTCGCGGCAAGACGGGACGTGTCTTTGGACATTTAATGGCGTTGCTCACGACGGTTAAAGCGTTGTCGCTCGCTTACAACAAAGATTTGCAAGAGGACAAGGAGGGCGTTTTCGACGCACTTGATACGATTAAATTTTCTCTGGCAGTCGCCGCGCAGATTGTCAACGGCATGAAACTTCGCAAGGAGAACATGCGCCGCGCCGTCGAGGAAGATTTTTCAAACGCCACCGACCTTGCCGATTATCTTGTCAAAAAAAATTTGCCCTTCCGCCAAGCTCACGAAGTCGCGGGCAAACTCGTCCACTTCTGCATTGAAAAAAATATTTACCTTAAAGATTTGACGCTCGACGACTTTAAAAAGTTCTCGCCGCTCTTCGACGCCGATATTCACGACGCGATTAAGCCCGAAACTTGCGTTGCCGCTCGCAATTCTCAAGGCGGCACCTCTTTTCAACAAGTCGCCGCTCAAATCGCCGCCGCGCAGGAGTGGCTTAAGAATCATTAATTTTGGCGACGCGCAGTGAGTTTGCAAAGATTATCGCGGAGAAAATCGCGACGCCCGCCGCCGCCATGAGCGGGTTGAAAGTTATTGGCGGGGTTTCGAGCGCGGAGCAAATCGCGGGCGGGACAAGCACTATCCACGACGACAACGCCAGCCAACGATTAACTTTTAAAATCTGCGCGGCGTTGTGGGAAATTTCTCTTAGCGTCAAAAAAGTTTCGAGCGACGGGATTTCCAAGTCCGCTTTAAAATCCTCCGCCGCCTCAAGCGAGCCGCCCCTTAACAAAATCGATACGTCGGAAGTTTTAAGCGAGAGCATGTCTTGAGTGTCCGTGCCGATTGCCGCGACGACTTTGCCCTTTGCTCTGAAAATCTGAACTTCGCGAGCCTTGCCTTCGGGCGTGAGGTTCGTGCGTATGTGGTCGACTTCAAAATCTTTCGCGATTCGATACGCCATTTTCTTAGGTTGAGCCGTTAAAAGTAGCGACTCAATTTTTTTTTGCTTGAGCGTCGACAGAAAAGCTTTCGCGTCGAGGTTAAGCTCGTCCTTGAGCGCGATAATCCCCCGCGCCAGTCGTCCTGTGCTTACCAAAAGCGTCGTCTTGCCCTTGACGAGCAACTGGTCAATCTTCGTGCGGAGATTTATACTCACCGACACATTGTGGCTTGCAATCCAACCAGGACTTCCGACGCGCACGAGAATTTTGTTGACAAGTGCTTCGACGCCGCGCCCTTGCAATTCGTCAAAGTCCGACGATTTGGGAACCTTCAAGCCACGCACAGCCGCCGTGTCGTAAATCGTGCGCCCGATTATGTGTTGGGCGTCGCGCTCGGCTCCCGCCGCCATTTTTAACAGCTCCGACTGCTTTAGCCCTTCCGTTATCAAATCCGTCACGTAATATTCTTTGCAAGTCAAAACGCGGTTGTAAGGTAGCGCGAGGACTTCCACGTCCGGCAAAAGTTTCAGCGCGGCGGAATTGTTCAACTTCACGTCCTGCGCGGCGATTTTCTTTCCGGCAAAGTAAAGCGCGAACTGCTCCGCCAACACTAAGCAAATCGGCGATAACGCTATGAAAATCGACAGCCCCGTTGCAAACGCCGCGTCAACTCCGCGCGTGGAATACAGATACGCCGCAACCGCGCTACTTATCAGCACGTCGAACAGAAATAGGAAAATTATTCGCCGCATGTTATTTATTGACGACGTTGACGGGCTTGCCCATGAGGAACGATTTGAGGTTGCTGACGGCAATGTTCATGAGCCGCGCCCGCGATTCTTTAGACGCCCAAGAAATGTGCGGCGTGATAAAACAATTCTTCGCGCCCAAAAGCGGATTGTCGCCCTTAATCGGTTCGGTCGAAACAACGTCAACGCCCGCCGCGTAAACTTTGCCGCTGTCGAGAGCCTCGCGCAGGTCTTCTTCGACAACCAAGCCGCCGCGCCCGTTATTGATGATTATCACGCCGTCTTTCATCTTGGCGATATTTTTTTTGCAGATAATTCCCTGCGTCGAGGAATTCAACAGGCAATGCAACGCGATAACGTCCGAACTTTTGAACAGGTCGTCAAGCGCGACAAAGGAGCAGTCGTTGAGTTTCGTACCGACTTCGCGACTCGGACTGAACGCGATAACTTTCATGCCGAACGCGGCGGCGAGCTTGCCGGTCGTTTGACCAATTCGCCCGTAGCCGATAATGCCCATTGTCTTGCCCGCAAGCTCAATCAGCGGATAATCCCAAAAACAAAAGTCCTTGCAACTTTCCCAACGCCCCTCCTGAACGGCTTGATTGTGATGCGCCACGTGATGACAAATTTCCAGCAGCAACGCGAAGGCAAATTGCGCAGTCGCTTGCGTGCTGTAGTCGGGAATGTTCGTGACGGGAATATTTTTTTCGCGAGCGGCGTCAACGTCAACGACATTATAGCCCGTCGCGAGCACGCCGATATATTTAACGTTCGCGCAGGCGTCGAGAATTTTTTTCGAGATTGGAGTTTTATTCGTGAAGACAATCTGCGCGTCGCCGATTCGCGAAATAATCTCGGCGTCGTCGGTAAAGCTCGTGCGGTCATAAACTTTGCACTCGCCCAAATTTTTTAACTCCGCCCAACTCAAATCGCCAGGGTTGAGCGCGTAGCCGTCCAGCACAACAATTTTCATTCAAAAACCTCCTACAAGTTAGCGAAAACCCAGCCGTCATGGATGACGGCCGCCGGCAACGAAAACAGGGATGTTTTCTTGCCGGTCTACGCCCTTTCTTTTTGTAACTTTTTCTTTGGGCGAGCAAAGAAAAAGTTTTTCAAAAAAATAAATGTCAATAATGAATCGAAACAGCGCGACGAGCAACGGCAACCTCAGCCGGTTTTGCGAATCCACTTTTTGGCAAAAAGGGGACTAGTTCCTAATCGCCTTCTCAACGCCGGTGTCGTCAAAAGTTTTCATGTCGTTAATCGCGGTAAGAGCCGCCTCGACAATCTCGACGCCCATGCAAGCCGCCTCGCCGTCAAAGCCAATCGGTTCGCCGTTATCAGATTTGTACTCGATAAGTTGAGCCGCGTGCAAGATAAACGGTCGAACCGTCGGGCAAATTTTTTCCAAGTACCGCGCGATAATCTCCGTCGCGCCCGTGTCGATAACAATCAGCGTGGAGTTGTGAGCCGCCGCCACGATCGCCCCGATAATCGAACTCGTCATGCACTGATAATTTTTCGGGACGTGCTGTAAAAATTCTTCGGGCGGATATTTCAAGTCGCCGTCCTCTGTCAAAAGCGCGTCGGAAAACTTCTCGTCGAGCTTGTCAACCAAAATATTTCCCAAATCCGTCAGCGCGATAATCGGCGTGTCGAAAGAAATTTCTTCGGCAAGGTTGCGCCCGAAGTTGAACGCGACGTTGAGATTTTCTTCCGGATTGACGACGCCCATAAAAATTTTCATGCCGAACGTGCGAGTCGTCGCGCTGAAATCCATTGACAAATCGCGGCGAGCACCTTTCGCCTTCGAGTCGTAGTCGGGATTAAAAAGCGTCGGGCAATTTTCAAAGTTGGTAAAGGCAAGCGCGGCGTGGCGAAGTTTATTCGTTGGGCAGTCCTCGTTGGCAATGCCCGCGACTTGAATCGCAATTTCCTCAAGGTAGCCGAGACTGCCCTTTGGCTTGGTCAAGCTGTCCAAAATCTCGCGGCAATTATTCATGGGGCGGTCGTGAAGTTTCGGCATCGTCTGCAGATAAAAATTAAAAGTCCTGTCGGTCGCGGCAACAAGCTCCTCCTTGTCCTCGCCCATAATGCGAACCGCCATAGGATAGTTGCGCGG
>CAMYWI010000101.1 GCA_947302675.1 uncultured Selenomonadales bacterium
GAGTCGGAGCAAAAACAAAATCGAATCGCCGAGCTTGAAACCGAAATTACCAAACTACAAAAAGCCGACAAATATTCACTCTGATTCAGAACGAATTTAAATAAAAAGGGTTGGTAAAATGGAAGCGATAATTCTGCCGTACAAGGGCAAGGAGCCGAAGATTGCAAAGGACGTATTTGTTGCGCCAGGCTCGTCGGTTGTCGGCGAGGTTGATATTGGCGCGGGATCGAGCATTTGGTTTGGCGCGACGGTTCGCGGCGACTTTCAGCCCGTGCGAATTGGCAACTACACAAATATTCAAGACAACTGCACGGTTCACGTTATGGGCGACTCGCCGACCGAGATTGGCAACTACGTGACGATTGGGCACAACGCGATTATCCACTGCCGCAAAATCGGCAACGACTGCTTGATTGGCATGGGTTCGATAATTCTGGGCTACTCGGAAATTGGCAACAACTGCATTATCGGCGCAGGTACGGTCATTACGCAGTACAAAAAAATTCCGAACAATTCGCTTGTTTTCGGCAACCCCGCCAAGATTATGCGCGCCCTCCGCGACGATGAGATTGTCGCGCTCAGGACTTCCGCCATGCACTATTACGAGTGCGCCAAAGAATATGTCGTTCGTCTCGGCTTGACGGCTTGGAAAGACGGCGATGATTTTTAAACGACGTTTGATAAAAATAAAATCGGTGGGCACAAAGCTTGCCGATTTTTTTTGCTTAGGATACAATGATAAAAAATTTTGGGACGGTGAGTTTCATTTGAAGAAAAAATTTTTGTCGGCAATCGTCGCGGCGAGTTTGTTGTTAGTCGGTTGCAAAGAAGAAGTCGCGACTCTGAAACCGCCGCTCGTCAAGGTTCAGCAAATAAAACTTTCCAACGCCGCGCAGGAAGAAAATTATTCGGGCGTCGTTCGCGGTCGTTACGAAACGAATTTATCCTTCCAAGTCGGCGGCAAAATTATTTCTCGTGACGTGCAAGTCGGCTCGCTTGTTGGTGCGGGCGAAGTTTTGATGACGCTTGACCCGAAAGACCTTGCCGAACAATTCCGCAGTGCCGACGCGCAAGTTGTTTCGGCTCGCGCTCAGCTCGAACTCGCCAAATCCAATCTCGAACGCTACACCGAACTTTTTAAATCGGAGGCGATTGCCGCCGTCGTCCTTGACCAATATCAAACTCAATTCGACGCCGCGCAAGCCGCCTTCGACGACGCTGTTGCTCAAGCCCGCCAAACTCAAAACGCCCTCGAATACACGACACTAACCGCTAACGCCGACGGCGTTATCTCGGAAGTTGCGGCGGAAGTCGGTCAAGTCGTCGCGGCGGGTCAAACCGTCTTAAAGCTCGTGCAGACCAATGAGCTTGAAGTCGTCGTCGACATTCCCGAAAACAAAATCTCCGCCGTGCAAATCGGTCAGCGCGTCTCGATAAATTTCTGGGCGACAAATGAAACGGTTCGCGGCACCGTTCGCGAGATTTCTCCAATGGCTGATTCCGCCTCGCGAACTTTTACCGTGAAGATTTCTCTGCCCGAAGTCAGAAATATTCAGCTCGGCATGACTGCCAACGTCGTGATGACTTCCGCGACTTCGACGAACGCGATTATCCTGCCCTTGAGCGCGATTTATCAGACGGGCGACGCCGCGCAGGTTTGGCTTGTCGAAGATGATAAAGTCGTTTTGAAAAAGGTTGAGGTCGTCGCCTTTGACGATAACAACGTTCAAGTTCGCGGACTCAATGCGGGCGATACGGTCGTCGTGGCGGGCGTCAACAAACTGCGCGACGGTCAAGCGGTAAGGACGGGTGATTGACTTGCGCAACTTAACGGAGCTTTCACTCAACAACAAAAGTCTCGTGTGGTATTTTATCGTCGTGGCGTTCGTGGGCGGAATTTTTTCTTACTTCGCGCTGGGGCGCATGGAAGATCCAAAATTCGTCGTGCGTGAAATGCTCGTGGCGGCGTATTGGCCGGGCGCGACCGCTTACGAAATGCAAGAGCAAGTTACCGACAAGCTCGAAAAAAAATTGCAGGACATTCCTAATCTTGACTACTTAGAAAGTGAAACGCGACCCGGCTCGACGATAATTTATGTCCGGCTCAACGACGAACCTTCGACTGAACAAATCCGTCCGACGTGGCGCGACGTTCGCAACTACTGCACGGATATTCAAAGCGAATTGCCCGAAGGCGTCGTCGGTCCTTTCTTCAACGATACTTATGATGAAGTTTTTGGTTCGATTTACGCGCTGACGGGCGACGGTTTTTCTTATGAGGAACTTCGCCGCTACGCTGAAGAAATTCGCCGCCTGCTACTCGGCATTGACGACGTAAAAAAAATTGAACTTGTCGGCGTGCAAGAGGAGGTTGTTTACGTCGAGATTGAGCACGTCAAACTTTCCGAGCTGGGAATAAGCTCGCAAGTCATTTCCGAGACGCTCGCCGCGCAGAACGCGATGACGCCCGCCGGCATGGTCGAGACTTCAAGCGACAATGTTTATTTGCGCGTGACGGGAATTTTCGACGACGTTGACGAAATAAAGAGCTTGCCGATAAATGCGGCGGGCAGGATTTTCAGACTCGGCGACATTGCCAAAGTCGAGCGGCGATTCATCGATCCGCCCGCGCCCAAAATGTTTTTCAACGGCGAACCCGCGATTGGAATTGCGGTGGCAATGGAAGACGGCGGAAATATTATACAGCTCGGCGAGGAACTGCGCGACATGACGGAGCAAATCCAACAAGAGTTGCCGCTGGGGCTTGAACTTCATCAAGTTTCCGACCAACCGCAAGTCGTCGAAGAATCAATCGGCGAGTTCGTCGAAACTTTACTCTTGGCAATCGTAATCGTCTTGGCTGTGAGTTTCGCGAGCTTAGGCGTGCGGACGGGGCTTGTCGTGGCGGGTTGCATACCGCTCGTGTTAGCGGCGACTTTTTGTTTCATGTACGCGCTTGGAATTGACCTGCACAAAGTTTCGCTCGGCTCGCTGATAATCGCGCTGGGCTTGCTTGTCGACGACGCGATAATTGCAGTGGAAATGATGAGCGTGCAACTTGAGCGCGGGCTTAGTCGATTTGACGCGGCGTGTCATGCCTTCAACGTCACGGCAAAACCTATGCTGACGGGCACGCTGATAACCTGCGCGGGCTTTATCCCCGTTGCGTTTGCAAAGGGCGTGGCGAGCGAATTTTGCCGCGACATGTTTTGGGTCGTGTGCATTGCGCTGTTGTTGAGCTGGATAGTTTCAGTCATGGTCGCGCCGCTTTTCGGGACGTACATTATCCGCGTCGAGAAGAAATCGGAGGGCGAGCTTTACGACAGCCGCTTTTACAAAATATTCCGGCGCGTGTTGGAAATTTTCTTGCGCAATAAAATTTTGGTGTTGAGCGGGACAATCTGTGTGTTCGCCGTGACAATCTTCGCGTCGGATTTTGTTCAGGAAGAATTTTTCCCGCCGTCGACGCGCCCCGAAATCTTAATAGAGTTAAACTTGCCCGAAGGCTCCTCGTTGGCAGCGACGCAAGCGGAGGCTGACCGCTTTGCTAACTTCCTCAACAGCGAGCGCGACAACTTGAAAAATTTCGCTTACTACGTTGGAGAGGATACACCGCGTTTTGTGCTGACGATTGATCCAAAAGTTGAAGCCGATAATATGGCGAAGTTCGTCGTCACTGCCAAAGACGATAACCGTGACGAGTTGATAGAAAAGATTCGTCGTGAGATTGAAGAAAATTTTCCGCTCGTTCGCGCGAATATCCAACTGATTCAGACGGGACCGCCCGCCGATTATCCGATTATGCTCCGCGTCGCCGGTACCGATATTGATAAAGTTCACGCGCTCGCCGCGCAGGTTGCCGACCTCATTGAGCAAGATTCAAACGTCGTCGACATCAACTTTGACTGGAACGAGAAATCCAAAGTCGTGCGCGTGGAACTTGACCAGGATAAACTTCGCGCGCTCGGCGTCTCAAGTCAAGCGGTTAAGTCGACGCTCTACACCGAAATAACTGGTGCGAAAGTCTCCGAGTTCTACACGGGCGACAGGACGGTTGACATTGACTTGCGCCTTGTCGCCGACGACAGGAATAATCTTGCCGCGCTGAAAAATCTGCCGATATATCTCGGCGAGGCGGGCTACGTTCCGCTTGAGCAAATTGCCAAAATTTCCTTCGACGCGGAGTTTGGCTTAATCAATCGTCGAAACCTCAAGCCGACAATCACGGTGCAGGCAGATATTTTATCGGGCACGGCAAGCGACGCCGCGCAGATAGCTTTTGACGCGACGGAAGACTTGCGCAAAAATTTACCGCTCGGCTACTCAATCGAACCGGGCGGCGACCTTGAGCAAGGCGACAAATCGACAGAGAATTTGCTAGCAATGTTGCCGCTCGTCGTGTTCGTAATCATGACGCTGTTGATGTTCCAACTGCACGACGCGAAGGCAATGTTCTTGACGCTGTTGACCGCGCCGCTCGGAATAATCGGCGTAATCTTCGCGCTTATAATCTTGTCGAGACCGCTGGGTTTCGTGGCGGAGCTGGGAGTAATCGCGCTGTCGGGCATGATAATTCGCAACTCGGTAATTCTAATCGACCAAATTCAACAGCACGAGGCGGCGGGCGAAAGTCTTCACGACGCGATAATCGACTCGGCAATTTTGCGCTTCCGCCCAATCATGTTGACGGCGGCGGCGGCGATACTGGGCATGTTGCCGCTAATGCTCAGCGTCTTTTGGGGACCAATGGCGGTCGCAATCGCGGGCGGCTTGCTCGTGGCGACGGTCTTAACACTTTTAGTCTTGCCCGTCATGTACGCGGCAGTTTATTTCGGAAGGAGTAAAAAAAATGATTGAGTTTCAAGACTTCGGCTTTGAGGACAACGAACGCTATTCGGAATATCTCAAGCGTTGCATTCAAATTCCGTCGAATGCCTCGCCGATGCTAATTCTCGCCGCTAAGGAAAAGTATGATGTTCGGCGTGCTTACGTCGATAATCTTTGCTGGCAAAAGTTTTCTATTGGCGACACGGAATTTTGGGGGGCACCGGTCGGCGAATGGGACGAAATTAATTGGCGGAAAGTTTTCGCCAAAAATGTGCCAGCGGGTACCGTCTTTGATTTGGTGCCGGAATATCTTGTCAAGCTTTGGCAACGCGAACTCGGCTCGGCGATTGAGATTAAGGACGACCGCGACTACTGGGATTATATTTTGTACCTCGACCACATGGAAAATCTTAGCGGCAAAAAGTTTAAAAGCATTCGCAACGCCAAAAACTCTTTTGAGAAAAAATACAACTACGAGGTTGAAGAGATAACGCCGAAAATTTTTGACGAGCTTAGGGCTTTTCAAATCGGTGCGGAAAAAGACCTTCAAGACCGCGTCGAAAACACCGAATTTGCTCAAAATGATAATTCAGATTTTTTGTTCGCGCTTGAGCATTGGGACGAGCTGAAAAATTTATTCGGTGCTGTGATTCGCGTGGACGGAAAGATTGTCGCCTATTTTTTGGACGAACAAATTGACGAGACGCACTCAATCGCGCCCTTTGCGAAGACCGATTACAATTTTACCGGCGCGAATCAATTTGCCTATTGGTATGAAGCCAAGATGAGTTTGGAGCGCGGCATTTTGACGGAAAACATTATGGACGACGTGGGCGAAGAAAATTTGCGCTTCTTTAAGGAGCACCTCTATCCGCTGGTCATGATGAAAAAATACGTCGTGACTTACGTACCCGTCGAAAAATTTCGCGCCGTGAAAATTTCTTCCGTGCTCAACGAAAACAATTTGACGATAAAACTTTCGGGCAAGCTTAACACGGACGCGGCGAACAGTTCAAAGGACGAAATTTTATCTGCACTCGACGGCGCGGAGAAAGTTCTCTTCGACTTGGACGGCTTGGAATATATTTCTTCGTCGGGCTTGAGGATTTTGGTCGCGGCGTTTAAGAAAGTCAAAGCGGCGGGCGGCACGATGACGATTAAAAATGTCGGCGAGCAAGTCCGCGAGGTTTTGGATATGACGGGCTTCGCGCAGATTTTCAACGTGG
>CAMYWI010000102.1 GCA_947302675.1 uncultured Selenomonadales bacterium
ATCTGATTCGCGAGGAAGAGCCGGTGTTAATGCCCGCCGACAGCACGATCATTGCAATCAGTCAAGGTCCCAAAGATAAAATCGTCAACACGACACACGGCTTGCAAGTCTCCGACAGCGGCTTGATTGTCGTCGACGAGGGCGGGCGCACCACTCGCGAAGGCGTCTTTTCCAGCGGCGACGTTGTTATCGGCGCGAAAAATGTCGTGCTCGCCGTCAAGTACTCCAAAATCGTCGCCAAGTCTATGGACGAATACCTTACCGCAAAACGCAACGCCAATTAAAATCTCGTTCGTCATAAAAATTTCCCCGCTCACAACGGCGGGATTTTTTATTTTCAGCTTGTCGTCAAGCAGAGTTTTCGCGGCTGTGTTATGTTTAATGTGTATTTTAATTTCGCGAGCCGACGCGCTCAAGATAAAACCTAAATTATAACATGAAAAGAACCTGAAACCAACAATAAAATTTTTTTGCAAAGTGTTGACAGGAGAAAATTTCTGTATTATCATTGCGGCGACTTGAAGGACTGGGTCAAAGAAGTAAGACAACTTGAGGAAACACGGCCACTCAATTTTGAACAACTTCCGAGCCGAGTCGCGAGAGTCAATCCGAGTAAATTCTTTAGCGGCATCTTTAAGGAGGATGTTCAAAATGAAGAAGACAGTAGCAGCAGCATTAGCGGCGGCGTTCGTAATCGGCGGCGCAAATGCAAACGTATCGGCGGCAGCTAATCCGTTCAGCGATGTTCCTGCGGGTCACTGGGCTTATCAGTCCGTTGCTAAACTCGCGGCAGAGGGCGTTGTCGAAGGTTACGGCGACGGTACCTATCGCGGCGACCGCAACATCACCCGTTACGAAATGGCGCAGATGGTTGCCAAAGCTATGGCGAAGAATCCGAGCGGCGCAACCAAAGCCGAATTGGATCGTCTCGCCGCCGAGTTCCGCGATGAACTCGATGCTCTCGGCGTTCGCGTTGCCGAACTCGAAAAATATGCCGACAAAGTCATTTGGCAAGGCAAAATCGAGTACACCTACAAGAGCCACCGCACCGATAATCGCTACAACAAGGGCAAAACTAAAGTCAATCAGGACGACTGGATCTTCCGTTTCGAGCCGATTATGGAAGTCAACAACCATTGGACGCTCCGCGCTCGTATTGACGCACACGCCGACATGAGCCGCGACACCTCCAGCGACTTCAATCTGGTTCGTGGTTGGGCGCAAGGCGATTATGAGAAATTCCAAGTCAAAGTTGGTAAACAACCCCTCTACACCAATGAAGACGGTATCGTTTGGGATACTGAGTACACCGGCGGTGAGGTCACTTTCGGCAAACTCGCTGACGGCGTGAGAGCTACCTTCTACGGCGGTCGTTTGGCTAAGGGCACAGTTGCGGGTACTAAGAGACACGCAGGCGCATGGGACGGCAGACAAGATGGCGGCTCTGGTGAAGCCAGATTCTTCGAGGCGGCAGGCGCGGAAGGCAATCTCAACGGTAGCGATCCTTCCAGTTTCTGGGCTGTCAACGTTCAGTATGATCCGGGCGCAAAAGGTCTCTTCGGCGGCGCGGGCTACTATCAAATCAAAGACGACGACCTCAAAACCACCGCTTACACCAAGCACGGCAACGACAACAAAGCTAACCTCTGGTCGGCAAATCTCGGTTACAGATTCACTGACAGAGCGCAACTGTGGGGTTCCTACGCGAAGAACAACAAAGCCGACTATGAAGACAAATCTTGGCAAGCACTCTTCAAATATGGTAACCTCTACGGCGGCGGCAACCAGAGCACCAAGAAGGGTCAATGGGCTGTCTGGGCTGGTTATAAAGAACTCGGCTCCAACACCTCTTTCTGCGGTATCAACTGGGATGACGCGTTCGCGGGCACCAAAGGCGTAGTCGCCGGTTTCTCGGTCGCTCCTATGGACAGAGTCGTCTTCCTCGCCAAGTACTTCAAGGGCAAATACATCACCGGTAAAGGCGATGCCGAACGTCTCTTCGCTCGTGTCGAGTTCTTCTATTAAGCCGACGTTTCAGAGCAGAGGACAACAAAGCTTAGAAACTTCATAACGTAAATAAATCAGGAGTCTCCGAGAAATCGGAGGCTCCTTTGTTTTTCTGCTTGCAAAATTTTTATCTCTATGTTAAACTTCAAACACGTTTAGGAGAAACCCAACGTAACGTCAACATGGCAACCACAAATTGAAAACCCCCGACTGGCATCGGGGGGTTTTCGTTCGTTTTGTAGTTTAACGATAACCACGGGCTTTTGTTACCTTTGGCGGTCAAGCCACTTGCAAATGTAATAGGAAACGATATTTCCGACAACAGTTGCTCCGACCGTTACGAGAAACGTCGTCAACATATGAAAGCCCTCGACTGCTATCTGGGGGCTTTCGTGCGTTTGCAGTAAAACATTTTCTAAAGCAAGAAAAAAGAGCGGTCGCCTTGCCGCTCAAAATTTTATCGACGCGCGGTTAATCAATGGAAATGAGTTCGTAATTGGAAGTGCCCATTTTGTGTTCAGCCATAGCGGAGAGTTGGCGCAAGCCGCCGCGACTTTCAATGCGCTCAATCAAATCGTTCTTGCGCTCGTCGGGGAAATTGTAAATCATATCGACCGACGCTTGATCAACGGCAAGAATGTCCGTCGAGGCGAGAATTCCCAAATCAGGCATAGTTGGAGCGGTAGCTCCCGCGCCCACGCAGTCACAATCGACGCTCATACGTTGCAGGACGTTTATAAAGACAATCTGGTTGCCGAAGTGCTCGCAAATCGCCTTGCCGCTGTCCGTCAAAAATTCCATGAACAGTTCGCCCTCTATCCAGTCGTCGAATTGTTCGAGACCGTGAATTTGACGCTTGCCCACCTTCGCCGACGCAAAGCCCATTGCAATATTTTTCAGACTGCCACCAAAGCCGCCCATTGCGTGTCCTTTGAAATGCGTCAAGACGACAACCGAATCATAATTGACCAAATGCGAACCCATTGCCACTTCGCGGAGATGAAAGCCCTTGCTGACGGGGAAATTAACACTGCCCTCCTCGTCGAGGATGTCAACGTCGCAAAAAGTCCAGCCGTTCGTCTTCAAAACATTTCTGTGATGTTTGGTTGAGGAGCGTGCGCCGCCGTAAAGCGTGTTCGTCTCGACGATAGCGGAGTTAGGAATCTGCGCTTGAAAAATTTTCACCATATCGGGCGGAAGAATATTCGGACCGTTCGGCTCGCCCGTATGAACTTTTATGCCAACCCTGCCGCCAATGTTCGCGTTTATCTTTTGGTAAATCGCAATCAAATGCTGAGCGTCTATATTTTTTGTGAAGTAAACCGTAGCTTTTTCTTCGGGCGGAACTTTGTCAGCCTCCGCCACATTTTTATTTCCCGACATTTTTTCCGAACAGCTCGTCAGCGCACCCGTTAAGCCGAGAAGTCCTGCAATGCCGGCGAACTTTATAAATCTTCTGCGCGTGAGCTTGGTCATTGTCAACGCCTCCTAAAAATACTTCATATGATTATAAAGTATAGCGTCTACTTCGGGCAAGACGTTAAGAAAAATTTTTTACGCGCAAAAAAATTTCAGTAGTGGGACTTTGCCAAAGCGTTTGGCGACAAAAACGGGGAGCAGACTTCCCGCCGCCGTCGCCACGAAAATTATTCGCGGGTCAGTCAAATAGAGTTCGCGATTTAATCCGGCGGCTTCGAGCAGATCATAAAATGTCGCTATGAACAGCGGGTGGAAGATTAAAATCGCCATGCTCTGTCGCCCGCAAGAATTCACGACCGCGCATAATGCTCCGCCGAACTTCGTCAGCAACATGGAAAGTTTCATGACGAGCAACGCGCCTGCAATGCCGCCCGCATAAAACAGCAAAGGATTTCCGTATTGGCGCAAATCCATTGAAACTAAGACGTTAAAGCGGAACGCCGCCAGGAGTAGGAAAATCAGCACCGCGCAGATTTTAAAGTTAAGTCGCTCGTGGATTTTATGTCGTCTCAGCAAGACGCCCGCCAGTATAAAAACCTGCGCGGCTAGTGCAATGTCCGCGCCCATTGGCAGGACAAAAAATTCTTCCATGTTAAAGCCGACGCCCGCGCAGATTGCGACCGTCACAAAAATTCCCGCGCCAATTTCTTTGAAACGATTGTAGAGATTGATAAAAATCACTTCCGCGACAAGCAACGCCGGCAGAAACCAAAGCTGAATCAAAAGCAACGGTCCGTCGTTGTGATTGCCCACAAAAATTGCCGCAAGCGCGTCGAGTGGATTTTCCACGTAAGCCCAGTTCCACATGTACTGACCAAAACCCGCCTTGTAGCAGACGAAATACCAAATCGGGAAGAAAAGCAACTCGGCAAGATAATAGGGCAGGAGTAGCCGCTTGAAGAGTTTCGCCAAAAATTTTTTATAATTCTCCTTGCCGCCCCACTTGTCGAAGTTCAGCAGGAAACCCGCCATTATAAAAAAGAACGGCATACGGAACGTGGCAAAGAATTCATTTGCGGGCGTGAAATGGAAAGTCGCGTGACCTTCCACGACCGCTATCATCACAAATCCTTTGGCGAAATCAATCCAATCCGTGCGCCGCGCAGTTTCTTTAGACATTGAACATGACGCTTTCAAAGTGCAAGCCGCAACGCGCCAAAAAATATCGCTCGTTTTCGACAAGCACACGGTCGGGAAAATCTTTGTCGAGAAATAAATTGTTGGGCAACTCGACTGGCTCGCGGAAATACAAATAACTGCCGCCCTTCATGAGCGTCAAGCGGTGTTGGCTGTTGATGTGGTGCCCCGCCTCCTTCAAAATTTGATAGGGATAAAGCTCGGCAAGGCACTGCATTAACGCGACGTAGCGATTTTTTTCATTGGCAAAGGGACCGTGCCGCTCGCCTTCCAACACGAAAAACAAATTCCCAAAAACTTGCGGCTCGGCTCGCCCGTGCGTCGTGGCGTGCGGCAGGACGACCGACGATTTTTTTTGCGGATAAACCTCCATTGCGTCGAGAACAGCAAGCATTTCTTCAATCGTCTGGTTCAAATGCAGGACAGGCTTTGAAGGCAATTTGGAATTAGGAATGTGGAATATGGAATGATTTTGGGAATAGAGCGGCTCGCGAAGTTCGATTTGCATTCTTGGATTGCGGATTCCGGCGCGGCTGAAGATAAATCTAATCGCCTTGACAATCTGCGCGGGCGTGCGTTTTGTTTCCAGATAAATAATCGGCGCGATGCGTTTCGGGCGTTCCATGTCGATTGTGTTCGTGCGGAGGAAAAGAATTCGCGTCGGGTCAGTACTGCACAGGCTGTTAATCGTGTCGGGAAATTCGGTATAGAGGCACTTGACCGCAATGAAAAATAATTCCTGCCAATCGCCAACGGGAGCGCGTTCGCCCAAATAAATTAGCGCGGCGGGCATTTCGTTATCGTTTATCTCTGGCGACTTCGCTGCCAAGTCGATTGTTCTTGTCGGCAAAAGTCTCACTCCTTTTCAATTTCTATTCAGAATCATTATAGACAATCGCCGCGCAAAATGCAATTATTTGTTGTAAGGCGCGGAAAATCTTTGTATAATAGCTAAAATTTCAAAGGAAGGAGAAATTTTCTATGGCAACACAATTAGAGGCTATTAAACAATTTATGAAGTCGTTAGACAGTTCCGATAAGAACGGCGAAACAGCATTGAACAGAGCGGTAAATGCCGCCTTTGCAACTGGCTTGAATTCTTTTCAAGACGTCAAAGATACCTTTATGACGGATTTAAGAGGCGTGTCGAATTCCTCCGTGCCGCATTTGAAAGGCGAGAGCGACGTTGAATATTTCCTTCGAGTTTATTGCGGGATAGATTTTAAAACTACTGATTCAGGCGCGATAACGGGTTCGGACGCGGGCAACTCCAAAACTAAAACCGACGAGAATATCATTTCGATGAGCGGCAAGTTAAAAACGTCTTTCAAAGACAAATCCTTTACCGTCAACAATTTGAACGTCACGCTTGCCAATAAAAAAACTTTCGACAGTCTGAACG
>CAMYWI010000103.1 GCA_947302675.1 uncultured Selenomonadales bacterium
AAAGTGAGTTCGTCGTTGCTGGACAAGCCGCTGATTTGGAGCACGCCGTTGCCCTGATAAGTCAAAGTGGCAGAGGCTACGTCGGCGAAGAACGAGCTGTTGCCGGCAATTTCAACAAAGGAAAGGTCGCCCGAAATTGCGTTGCCGACGCCGTTATTGAATCTGATACCCTGAAGTTCGCCGTCTTCGTTAATTTCGATAGACAAGGAGCCGCTCGCGTTGGTAATGGTGAGCGAATCATTTGCCTCAAGAGTTTTGGCTTTGGGAACGATGCTTACCGTGTAAGCCGCCGAGTCGCCGCTTGCCGAAGTTAATGAGGTCAATTCGGCGGTGTAGCCTGAGGCAGAGAGATTCGTGAAATTCAACTCGTCCTCGCTGTCAGCATTAGCATCATCGCCAATATATCTGACGCCAAAATAACTGCCGCCAGAATAAACGACTTTATCGCCGACTTTTCCGAAGGCAAAACCGCTAATTGCGTCGTCTTCGATAATGACAGCCGCCGAGCCGCCGCTTGTGTATGTAAAGCTTTGGTCGCCGACAGTGACTTGACCTTCTTCAGCGGCAACAGGAACAACTTGAGTTGCCCCGTCAAAACTTTCAACAAAAGTCCCCGTTTCTGTCAACGAAAGGATATTATCGTCGCCGTTTACAGTATAGGAAAAAGGTTTGTCGACGGTGAGCGGGTCACTGCCACCATTAACAATAAGATTCTTGATACGCTCACTGACATACATTGTGCCGTTGGTGAAAGAAACGGAATCAACGAAAGGATAACTGTAACCGGCAATATCAGTACGAAGAACGATTTCATCAAGAGAAAAGGAATCTCCTCCGGCGGCAAGGGAAGAGAAATTAAAATCGTTTATGCTGATACCGTGAAGAGACACCGGGTAATCTGAGGTAATGATAATGTTGGATTCGGAACCCGACGACAATTTGGTAAAAGTTACGTCGTTGCTTTCCACAGGGACGGTTGAAGTCGTGCCGCCTATGGTGTAAGAATCATTGAAATCAATCTCGGTGACGCCAGTAATGTTGTAGAAATTGTAAACGGCATTGGAATCACCGCCAGCCACTGACAAGCCCGTTACTTGATACGTGTCGTACTTGATTTGAACTTGGACGCCGCTCATTCCGTTAGCAAAAGTGCCGTCAATGAGAGAGGCTCCGCCGTTCCAGAAATATCCACCATTAAAAGCACTTAAGCCACCAGTAATGTCGGCATCAACGAGGCTTGAGAGACCTTTTATATCTTCGAGATCAATTCCGTCAGTAAGTCCAGACGCACCTTTTGATATCACAACGTCAAAGCGTTGCAAGTCAAAGGAAAAATCTTTAAGCAAATCGCTCATAAAGAGAAAACTCCCTTCTTGAAAGCCGCGCAGATTTTGGCGCGACCTTGTGAAAAAGATTGATTAAAATTAGTCAAAGGTCGTGCGCGAATTTTTGAGCGAGTCTCGCGCCGACCGTTAACGAGTCGAAAATTAATCGAATCCTTCCCGATTTTTAAAGCGTATGAAACTAAAACAAGCGTCGAATTTACAAAATATGATTTGCTAAATTCTAACGCCACAAAATCAATTCCAATCACAAGTCCCCCAACTCGGATTGAAACCCCCCTTATTCGACAAACCTGCGTCCACCAAACGCTCTTGATTGTCTTCTGCATAATATTGCAGTGAAAAAATTTTGTCAAGCGGGTTTTTTATCCGCTCTTCGCCTCGTCCAAACATCATGTCATTAAACTTTCGCGATTGAACTACCCACCGCCTAAAGAGGCGGGGGATTCATGAGAAGTTTAACAGCCTAAGCTACTCTTATTCTCAAAGGGTTGCCCAAAAACCCCGTACACAGTCGCTCGGAGTAGAGTCTCTGCTTACTTTTACGCAAAATATTCGATTGTTTCTCTTCAACGTAATTCGCTCGATTAGTCGCGAAGAATATTTTCCTTGCTTCGTTAGGATTGATTGAAGATGTGCGCGGCGTTTGTTCCAATTTTGATTGATTTGTTTGATTTTACGTCCGTCCATGATGAACGAAGTCCCAAAATTGTTTACACACGTCGCCAAATTATCCAACCCGATGTCAATCGCCAAGTAATTCTCCCGATTCAAATTCAAATTTTCCTCCTCGACTTCGTAGCAGTACGCGATTTTGAAAGCGCAACCTTTGTACAGCGGAATGATTTTTACTTCCTTGATATTTTTGCCTCGAAGATGTTCGGGCACCTTGATTCGGATTCTGTGACTGTTCAAAACACCAGTGTAAGTTCGGCTTTGCGGCACGGTCAAATATCCGTCTTGAACGCTTATGCTGTTGCCCGTAATTGTTAGAGTGAACAAGCCGCCTTTTTGGCGATAGTGTGGCGGACAAGCACCTTTGACCTTGCCAAGTGAGCCAAAGAACGACTTAAAGGCAAAATCTACCGTTCGCAATGTCTGCTGTGCCATGTTCGATTGCAGGAGCTTGTAGTTGTCATTATCTTTGCACTCGTGATAGTTAGTTTCAAATCGCAAATAGGTTTTATCCGTGAAGAATTTTTGTCGAACATTGTAGAGTGCGAAATTGTACAGACAGTTGCTGAAAAAGCACAACTCGCGAAGTTGAAAATATTCCGTTTTAGTGAGTCCGCGAACCATGTTTATTTGCGTCAGATACATGTTCTCACCTCCATTCTAAAACCTGCGGTGGCGATTCATCCCCCGCCTACGCTAACACTTAGAGGCAGGGGTATTCTCGTCAATTTTGGATAAAAATCAGATTCTCGCCGCGAAATGCGAAGAACCATTTGTATTTCGAGACCGCCTTAAAAAATTCGTAAGAGCAACCGCGTTTCATGCAGTCGTGGAGTTCGATAACCAGCACTTTGACTTTCGGGAGCCATTCGTCGACGTCGGGCGCGGCGAAAACTTCTTTCTCTGCGCCTTCAATGTCAATCTTTAGCAAATCGATTTCGTCAAAGCCAGAATCAGCAAGAATCTTTCCAATGGTCGTCGTCTTAATCGCGGTGGGGTCATCGGCAGTCGCCTCAAAGGTCATGAAAGATCCCGTACGATGATATCTTTTATCCACGCGAATAAACGTTTCCTTATCCCACAGCGCGGAATTTATAAAGTGCACGTTCTCATAAAAGCAGGTGTTGTACTTCAAGAGCGTGAAGTTTTCTTTTTCTGGCTCGACGGAGTAAATCTGCGCGGCAGGATATTTATTGGCGAAGTAAACTGCCGCACAGCCGATATTGCCGCCGCAGTCCAGAATCAACTTTGGTTGAAAATTTTCTATCGGCAACTGATATTCTTCAAACTCAAAAATCGAACGGATAAAGTAACCGTCATCGGCTCCATTGGGGCGGAAGAAAAACGGCGTCGGCACTCCGTCGATACGCACCACATTGCATTCAAAAGGCAAATTGATTGGCATTAGTTTAAAGCCTCCTACTTGTTACGCCCGCAACAGTTTTTATACTTTTTGCCGGAGCCGCAAGGGCAAGGGTCGTTGCGTCCGATTTTTTTACCGTCAGCAGTCTTGGCGCGTTTTTGAGCTTCGGCGGGACTTGACTCTTCGCCGTGAGACGCCCGCGCAGTTTGTAAGCGGTCTTCAACTTTTGCCTGCTCGCGACGAATTGCCGCCTCTGCCTCTTTTGACTCGACGCGCGGCGGTTCGTCGGGCGATTCGTCGTCTTCTTGCGGCGCGGCTTGCTGAACTATTGCCACGTGATACATTGTCGTCGCGATTTGGTCTTGGATTGCGCCTTCCATTTCCTCGAACATTGCCAACGCCTCAATCTTGTACTCGACGAGCGGCGCACGTTGCCCATAAGCTCGCAGGTTGATTCCCTCGCGCAACATGTCCATGTGATCCAAATGCTCCATCCACTTGTTGTCGACGATTCTCAGCATGACGACTTTTTCCAACTCGCGCATGACCGTCGCCGTAAACATTTCCTCGCGCCGACGATAAATATCTTCCGCCAACTTTTCCAAATGCTCCTTGAGTTCGTCGCGGCTCAACTTCTCAAGCTCCGGCAACTTCAACATGCCAGGCGGCGCAAAAATTTTCTCCGCGTCTTTTATCAGCTCGGCAAGTTGCCACTCTTCTGGATAAAGTTTTTCGTTCGCGTACTGATTCATTTCCTGCTTGATTATGTGATTGACCATGCCGCGAATGTTGTCCCGCAAATTTTCTCCGCGCAGAATTTTCCGCCGCTCGCCGTACATGATCTCGCGCTGCTGATTCATCACGTCATCATACTCCAAGACGTGCTTGCGTATATCGAAGTTCCGCGCCTCAACTTTTTTCTGCGCGTGCTCAATCGACTTTGTTATCAGCGTGTGCTCAATCGGCTCGTCCTCTTCCATGCCGAGCTTGTCCATAACTTTGCCGATTGCCTCCGACGCGAACAGCCGCATTAAATCATCTTCAAGCGAAATGTAAAACCGCGACTCGCCAGGATCCCCTTGACGTCCCGAACGCCCGCGCAACTGATTGTCAATGCGCCGTGATTCGTGTCGCTCCGTGCCGATTATGAACAAGCCGCCGAGTTCGGGAACGCCCTCGCCAAGTTTAATATCGGTGCCGCGCCCCGCCATGTTCGTCGCGATTGTGACGACGCCGCGTTGACCCGCGTCCGCAACGATTTGCGCCTCTTTCTCATGAAATTTCGCGTTTAAGACGCTGTGAGGTATGCCGCGCTTTTTAAGGTAGCCGCTCAACTCCTCCGACTGCTCGATTGAGGTCGTGCCGATAAGAACGGGTTGCCCCTTCGCGTGAACTTGCTCAACCGTATTGGCAACAGCGCGATACTTCGCACGCTTATTTTTATAAACAACGTCGGGGTGGTCGACGCGGCGCACGGGCTTGTTGGTCGGGATAACGACGACGGGCAACTTGTAAATCTTCAAGAACTCGTCCTCTTCCGTCTTGGCGGTACCGGTCATGCCCGCGAGCTTGTCATACATGCGGAAGTAGTTTTGGAAAGTTATCGTCGCCAGTGTTTGAGACTCGCGCCGAATCTTGACGCCCTCTTTAGCCTCGATAGCTTGATGAAGTCCGTCGGAATATCTGCGCCCCGTCATCAATCTTCCCGTGAACTCGTCGACGATAACAATTTCGCCGTCGCGCACGACGTAATCGCGGTCGCGTTTCATTAAAGCTTTCGCGCGAAGTGCCGCCGTAAAGCAGTGCGAGTACTCGATATTTTCTGGCGCGTAGAGGTTTTGAATGCCCAAGAACTTTTCAATCTTCGGGACGACCTCATCATTGGGCGCGACGGTTTTTTGTTTCTCGTCGACTTTGTAGTCTTCGCCCTCTTTTAAATTCGCAACGGCGCGAGCCATGACCGCATACATATCCGTTGACTTCGCGCCGGGTCCGGAGATAATCAGCGGCGTGCGTGCCTCGTCAATCAAAATCGAGTCCTCGTCGACGATTGCAAAGTTCAAAGGACGCTGAACCATTTGCTCTTCATGAACAACCATGTTGTCGCGCAGATAGTCAAAGCCGAACTCGTTATTCGTGCCGAAGGTGACATCGCAGCTGTAGGCGAATTTGCGTTCGGGAAAATCCATGTCGTGAAGAATCAAGCCGACCGTCAAGCCCAAGAACTGATAAAGACGCCCCATCCACTCCGAGTCGCGGCGGGCGAGGTAATCGTTGACGGTGACCATGTGGACGCCCTTGCCGCCGAGCGCGTTAAGGTAGACGGGCAACGTCGCCACGAGAGTTTTACCTTCGCCGGTTTTCATCTCCGCAATCTTGCCCTCGTGCAAGCACATGCCGCCCATAAGCTGAACGTCGAAATGCCTCATGCCCAAAACTCTGCGCGACGCCTCACGACAAACGGCGAAGGCTTCGGGCAAAATATCTTCCATAGTCTCGCCGGCTTGAAGACGCTCGCGAAATTTGTCAGTCGAGGCGGCAAGCTTGTCGTCGGTGTAGTTTTGAAAGTCCGCCTCAAGCGCATTGATTTTATCAACGGTCTTTTGCAGACGCTTAATTTCCTTGTCGTTGTTGTCGCCCA
>CAMYWI010000104.1 GCA_947302675.1 uncultured Selenomonadales bacterium
CAAGCACGCCGATAAAAGCCGTCACGAACATCATAGCCTCGTTGTTCGCGCAGAGCTTATCGTTGGCGGCGGCGACAACTTCCGCCAAGCTCGTGCTGTTGTGCGTCGAGACCGTGAAATTTTGTAGAATGGTTTTGCTGATAACCATAAACAACGCGGCGGGAATGCCCTTGCCCGAAACGTCCGCGACCGTTATCGCAAGGTGCGTCTCGTCAAGGAAATAAAAGTCGTAGAAATCGCCGCCGACTTCCTTTGCGGGCGTCATCGTCGCGAGCAGTTCAAAATCTGCGCGGCTGGGAAAATCTTTTGGCAACATGCCGTTCTGAATATCCGTCGCAACGTTGAGCTCGGTTGCAATGCGTTCGCGCTCGGCAGTGACCTTTGTCAAGGTCGCCATGTGATTTTTAAGGTCGTCGGTCATTGCGTTAAAGGAAGTCGCGAGGTGTTCAATCTCGTCGCCCGTTTTTATGTCAAGCTTTTTGTCGAGGTTGCCGCTTGTAATTTCGCGCACGCCTTCGGAAAGTATGTGGAGCGGTTTGGTAAGTCGTTGCGAAAAATCTTTGCTCGTCGAAAACATGAAGTAGAGAAAGCCCGCCAGGAAGAACAGCGCGGCAAAGGTCGTGAGGAAAAATTTTTCCTTCAAACGGATTATGAAAGCCCCAATTTGATCAAGGAAATAACTGCGGCTGACTTCGGCGGTTTCTAAAATCTCTTTACGCAAAGTCAGCGTCGCGAAACTCCAGCCAATATCCTTCATTGGCGCGAAGGCAAGAAAATAATGTTCGCCGTCGACAGTCACGGGGACAATCCCGTTTTGACCGTCGACCATTTTTTTTGCCGCATCAGCCAAAGTTTCTTCGTGATTCCCGCGCAGGTCACCGCCGCCCGAAGTCGCAACCAACGAGCCGCTCTTTTGCGAGGAAAAAATCACTTCGCCCTTACTGTTCAAAACAAAGCTGAACCCGTTCTTGCCGACAGCCGTCTCGTTAATCGCGTTGTAAATGTCGGTGACAGAAACGCCAATGCTGACGACGCCCGCCACGCCGTCGCGGTCATAGTAGGGCGCGGAACAACTCATGGCTTGATAATTATCGGTGGCGTCGTTGTTCGAGAAGAGGTCGGAGAAAACCGGCGCATTGGCGTTAATCGCGTTGATATACCAAGGACGCTCGCGGCAATCGTATTGATAAATATCCGCGTTCTGAAAATCCAACGCGCCGCTGACTTCGGGATAGAGCGTGACGCCGAGAAAATATCCCTTGCGCGAACCGACGTTAAAAGATGATTTGTATTCGGCAAAACTAAACGACATCGGGCGGAGAATATTTCCAATGTTGCTTGCAATCTCAATCTCGCGGCGAAGTGATTCGGGCAGAGTTTCAGGCGTCATGCCGTTCAAATAAGTTTCGGGGCTGTAAATTATGTAAGGGTCGAAATTTTTCACTTTGTCAAAGCGCGGGTCGAGAAGTTTAATCGGCTTGTAGTCGGCGGGATTTGAGGCAATTTTGGTCATTGTGCGCGACAAAATTTCCACGTCGGAGCGAATCAAATTCAGGCGGCTGTTAAGGAAGTCAGCGCGATCTTTTGCCAAGTCGCCGAGAGTTTTTTTCTGCTGATACTCCATAAGAATTTGCGTGAAATTCGCGCCCGCCCTGCCGACGCCGTTGCCGAGTGTCTCCAGTTCGTCGACAGCCAAGCTCATGCCATAAAAAGAAAGACTGCTCAAGGTCAGAAATGACAGAATCCCCGCCGCCAAGACGAGGTTAAGCAGTCTTTTTTGTATCTTTCGATTTTTCATCGGACGCCCTCAGAAAAATTTTTTCATGCGCAGAATATTTTTCCCGTCAGCATATTCATAGGAAATTTCGTCGACATTCTTTTTGACAAGGAAAATCCCCAAGCCGCCAATGTCGCGCTCGTCAATGTCAAGCGTCGTATCGGGGTCGTCATTTTCAAGCGGATTATAGGGCTTGCCGCCGTCAATAAAAGTCATGCGCACGGCGGAGGGATTTTCTTCAAACTCCATGCAAAAAGTCGCCGAGCCAATTTCGGGGTGATAGGCGTAGTTCGCAATGTTGACGAAAATTTCTTCAATGACAAGTTCCAGTTGCATTGAGGCTTTCATTGGGCAATCGCGCATTTCGAGTTGTTCGGTTGCGAAGTCGATAACCGTTTGCAGGTTCTCAACCAAAGCCTCGACCGTAATTTTTTCCATAAACATTCCTCATTAAGCGATTGTCATTAAGCTTGCAAAGCCCGTCATTTCCAAAACTTCCATGACTGCCTCGCTGACGTTGATGAGTTTCATTGAGCCTTGTTTGTTCATGCGCTTTTGGGCGACGAGCAAGACGCGCAAACCCGCCGACGCGATGTACTTCAACTCGGCTAAGTCGAACGTCAAATCCGTTACGCCGTTGAGCGCAGTCGTGAGTTCTTTGGAAAGTTCGGGGGCACTGCCTGCGTCGAGCCTTCCGACAATCTTCAGCGTCAATGCGCTACCGTTTTGTTCCTTCTTAATTTCCATGATTCAATCTCCTTTTGTAAATTTTTCTGTCACGTGAACTTCGACGATAATAGCACAATCAATCTATTTTGTAAAATCTTAAAGCTCTTTGCGGGCGGCAATGTACTTGTTGACGGAGGCGATAAGTTGAACCACGTCGAAGGGCTTGGCAATGTGATAGTTCATGCCGCTTTCAATGCTCATGCGCTTATCCTCGTCGCGGCTGTTGGCACTGAGCGCGATTATCGGCAAGATTTTAGCGTCGGGGCGGTCGAGCGAACGAATCGCCCGCGTTGCTTCGTAGCCGTTCATGACAGGCATTTGAATATCCATTAAAACTAAGTCGTAGTAGCCCGGCGGGTGTTTGGAAAAAGCCTCGACCGCGTCGCAACCGTCGGCGACCGTCTCGACTGAAAAGCCCGACTCCTCCAAAATCGTTTCGGCGAGCATTCGATTGAGTTCAATATCGTCGACCAACAAAATCCTGTGCCCGTAATTGTTATCTGCCGAAATGGTCTCAAGCGGCGCATCTTTTTCTTCCGACTCTTCGCGAACGATTTTAAAGGGCAAGCCGACGGTAAAAGTTGTGCCCTTGCCTTTTTCGCTCTCCGCCTCGATTGAGCCGCCCATTGCGTCAAGGAGTTTTTTAGTTATCGCAAGTCCCAAGCCCGCGCTGATATGTCCAGTCTTGGTGGAAGACTCTTCGCGCTCAAAAGTTTCGTACATGCGTTTCATAAAATCTTCGGTCATGCCAACGCCGTCATCTGAAATCACAAACTCGCAACGAATGTAGCCCGAATCGGAAACTTTTTTCTTCTTGCCCGTGATTTTGATGTGACCGCCGGCGGGCGTAAACTTTATCGCGTTGTCGAGGAGCGCGGAGATAATTTTCTTGAAGTTCACGTCGTCGGTGTAGACGAGTTCGCGCGGCAAGTTCAAGACGCACTCAAGCGAAATATTTTTTTGCTCCGCCTTAGCCTTGAAGGCGTGCACGACGACCAAAACTTGTTCTTCCAAGTCGCAAACTTCGGAGCGCAGTTGCGTTTTGCCGTAAGTTATCTTACTCATGTCCAGCAAGTTGTTGACAAGGTTCAGCATTTGCCAACTGCTCTCGTCGACTTTTTCCAGATAAGTTTTCAAAAGTTCTGGCTCGTTGATGTGCCGCCGCGCCAACTCCGTAAAGCCCCGAATCGAATTGAGCGGCGTCAAGATGTCGTGCGAAATGTTGAACAGGAATGCCGCCTTGATTTCGTTCGCCTGTTTTTGTCTATCCAATTCCATTTCCATGCGCAACTTTTCCTCCTGAATCAGTCGCCGTTCGGTAATGTCGCTGATAAAAACGTAAAAGGCGTCGCCGTGTTCTGGGAAGGTCGCGAAGTGCCCGTAGTCGTCAATCCAGCGAACAGTCCCGTCCTTGCGCGTGATTCGATATTCCACGTGGTCAAGGCGGTCGTTATCGGGGTCGGCGATTTGCGTCTCGATTGATTCTTGAATCTCGTTGAAATCGTCGGGATAAACCATGCCGCGAAAAGTGTAGCCTGTCAACTCTTTGAACTCGTCGAGATTTTCACAGCCGTAAATGTCCAAGACCGCGCTGTTGACGTAGAAAAGCTCGAACGGCTCTTTCGCCGAGTACACAAAAAATCCGCCGGGCACCTGCTCGGCAACCCATTTCAACATCGGCAGTACCTCGTACAAATATTTTTTGCCTAAAAAATTATCTCTTTTCATTTCGTCACCTGTGAGCCGAAAAAATTTTTTGCAATAATATCACAGCTTGCCGACTTTGTACAAAAAAAATTTACAAATGCTCTTCCAGTTTCAAGATAAGGTCGCGGAGTTCGGCGGCGCGTTCAAACTCCAAATTCTTTGACGCCTCGCGCATTTCGGCGGTTAAGCTCTTGACCAAAGTTTTTTTCTGCGCGGGCGACAATTTTTTTATAAGCTCGCTTGGTGATTTTTGTTTTTGAGTAGATTTTTTTAGCGGCAGTTCAATCAGCGGCGCGATTGGCTTTTGAATTGTTTTCGGCGTCACGTGGAATCGCGCGTTGTACTCCTCTTGAATTTTTCGACGCCGCGCAGTTTCCGCCATTGCTCGCCGCATTGAATCCGTGACTTTTTCCGCGTACAAAATTACTTTGCCATGAACATTTCGCGCCGCCCGTCCGATTGTTTGAATCAACGACGTTTCCGAACGCAAAAAGCCTTCCTTGTCCGCGTCGAGTATCGCAATCAACGAGACCTCTGGCATGTCCAAGCCCTCGCGCAGTAAATTTATCCCGACAAGCACGTCGAACTTGCCCGCCCGCAGGTCGTGAATTATCTCCGCCCGCTCAAGCGTCACAACGTCCGAATGCAAATACCGCACGCGGATTTTCACGCCGCTCAGATAATCGGTTAGCTCCTCCGCGAATTTTTTTGTCAGCGTCGTGATTAAAACTCGCTCGTTCGCCGCAACGCGCTGATTTATTTCCGAGATTAAGTCGTCGATTTGATTTTCAATCGGGCGCACTTCGACCACAGGGTCGAGTAAACCCGTCGGGCGTATGATTTGCTCGACGGTATTTTGAGATTCGGCAAGCTCATACTCGGCGGGCGTCGCGCTCACGAAGATTATCTGCGAAATTTTTTGATTGAACTCGTCGAAGGTCAGCGGGCGATTATCGCGTGCGCTCGGCAGTCGGAATCCGTTTTCTATCAACGACGACTTGCGCGATTGGTCGCCCGCGTACATTGCGCGAAGTTGCGGCAACGTCACATGAGATTCGTCCACGACCGTTAAAAATTTTTCGGGGAAATAATCTATCAGCGTGAACGGCGGCTCGCCCTCCGCTCTGCCCGTCAAATGCCGCGAATAATTTTCTATGCCCGTGCAATAGCCCATTTCCTGAATCATTTCCAAATCAAAGCGCGTGCGCTGTTCAATGCGTTGCGCCTCGATTAACTTTCCTGCCGCCGTGAACTTCTCGACCTGCGCGGACATTTCGGCGCGGATATTTTTTTCTGCCCGCGTCAAGTCTTCAAAGTCCGTGACGTAATGCGACGCGGGGAAAATAAAAATTTCGTCGCGCTTGCCCAAAATTTTTCCCGTCAAAATTTCAAACTCGGTAATCTTGTCAACCTCGTCGCCGAAAAGTTCAATGCGCAACGCCCGCCCGTTGTAGCCCGCCGGCGTGACTTCGATAACGTCGCCGCGCACTCGGAAGTTGCCGCGCTCAATGATAACGTCGTTGCGGTTATAGCGAATTTCAATCAGCCGCTGAAGAATTTTTTCGCGCGGAATAATCTGCCCCTTGCGCAGGTGCAAAAGCATTTTGGAATAATTTTCGGGACTGCCCAAGCCGTAAATGCAAGAGACGCTCGCTACAATGATAACGTCGCGCCGCTCGAACAAACTGCACGTCGCCGCGTGGCGCATTTGGTCAATCTCGTCGTTAATCGCGGCGTCCTTCTCAATGTAAGTATCGGTCGCGGCAATGTAGGCTTCGGGCTGATAATAATCGTAGT
>CAMYWI010000105.1 GCA_947302675.1 uncultured Selenomonadales bacterium
AAACTTTGACGGACGAGGTTAAGGCGCGGCTCGACTACGAATTGAAAATTATTCATGACATGGGCTACGACGGCTACTTTCTGATTGTTCACGACTTCTTGAACTTTGCACGGAGTAAAAAAATTCCCGTCGGTCCCGGACGCGGCTCGGCGGCGGGCAGTTTGGTCTCTTATCTTTTGGGAATTTCCGCGCTTGACCCGATTAAATACAATCTGCTGTTTGAACGGTTTTTAAATCCGGAGCGCGTCACGTTGCCCGACATTGATATTGACCTATGCTATCTTCGCCGCGAAGAGGTTATCGAATATGTTCGCGAGCGTTACGGCGTGGAGCGCGTTTCGCAAATTGCGACGTTCGGGACGTTAGCGGCAAAGGCGGCGATTCGCGACGTCATTCGCGTTTTAGGCATTGACTATTCAGAAGGTACGCGGCTCGTCAAAATGATTCCAAACGTGCTAAACATTACGCTAGAGGACGCGCTGAAAAAGTCCAGAGAACTGCGCGGCGAGTACGAAACCAATCCCGATTCAAAAAGAATTATCAACTTCGCGCGAAAGTTAGAGGGGTTGCCGCGCCATTTATCGGTACACGCGGCGGGCGTCGTCATCTCGAAGTTGCCGCTCGACGAAATAGTTCCGTTGCAAATTTCAAACGGGACGCTGGTCACGCAATACGACAAGGACACTATCGAAGAGCTAGGGCTTTTAAAAATGGACTTCTTGGGCTTGCGAACGCTGACAATCGTCGCGGACACTTTGAAGAACATAAAAATTTCGCGCGGCGTGGAGCTTGAGCTATCGCAAATCCCACTGCGCGACGCGAAGACGGCAAAAATGCTGACGGCGGGCGAGACGGGCGCGGTCTTTCAAATGGAGTCGGCGGGCATGACGGCTTTGGTTAAAGAACTCGCGCCGGAGTGCTTTGAAGATTTAATCCCGACGCTCGCGCTGTATCGACCGGGACCGCTGGGTTCGGGCATGGTAGCAGAATTCATCGCGGGTAAGCACGGGCGCAAGGTCAAAGAATATCTGCACCCGAAACTTGAGCCGATACTCAAAGAGACGTTCGGCGTGATTTTATATCAAGAACAAGTTATGCAAATCGTGCAGACGTTGGCGGGCTTCACGTTGGGGCAAGCCGACTTGTTGCGCCGGGCAATGAGCAAGAAGAAGGCAGATATTTTGCTCGCGCAGAAGGAAAATTTCCTGCGCGGTTGCGAATCAAACGGCGTGGAAAAAGCTTTGGCGGAGAAAATATTTGAACTGCTGAGCCACTTCGCCGACTACGGCTTTAACAAATCGCACTCGGCGGCTTACGGCTTGTTGGCTTGGCAGACGGCGTATCTCAAGGCGCATTACCCTGCGGAGTACTTGGCGGCGATTATGTCGAGTGCGCAGGACGCCGATAAAGTCACGGCTTACATTGAACTTGCGCGGCGCATGAAGATAAAAATTTTGCCACCCGATATAAATTTGAGCGCGTCGAAGTTCGCGATTGACAACGGCGCGATTCGCTTTGGCTTGTCGGCGATAAAGACTGTCGGCGAGGTTGCGACGGAAAATGTTATTCAAGAGCGCGAGCACGGCGGCAAGTTCAAATCGCTGACGGATTTTTGCGGGCGCGTCGATTTAAAAAATTTCACGCGGCGCAGTATGGAGAACTTGATAAAGTGCGGCGCGTTCGACAGCATGAATAAAAATCGTGCGGCGTTGCTTGAATCGCTTGACGCCTCGCGGGCGGAGGGCGCGAAAAAGCATATGGATTGGAAGAGCGGCGCGATAAGTCTTTTCGGCGACGAGGATTTTGTTGAAGAATCACCCGACGTTCGCGAACGTTCGCTTAAAGAAATTTTGGCGTGGGAGAAGGAAACGCTCGGCTTTTACATTTCGGGTCATCCGCTCGACGACTTTCGCGAGAAATTTTCCAACTTGACTGCGAGCAAAGATATTCTCGACGGGAAATTTTCGGGCAAGCGCGTCAAGGTCGGCGGGATTATAACGGACGTGCGCCGCCTCACGACCAAGCGCGGCGACTCTATGGCTTATCTTGTGCTTGAGGATTTCGGCGGCGTGCTTGACGTGACGCTTTTTCCAAATATTTTTCGTCAGACGATTAACGTCGCGCTACTTGATGAGATTGTCATTGTCGAAGGGCGCGTCGACAATTCGAGCGATTCGATTCAGCTTTTGGCAGACAAAGTTACACGCGCGGAAGATTACGCGGCGGACTTTTGGCTGACGATACCTGCGCGGCTTGAAAATCCCGCGACGTTCGACACCTTGAAGAAAATTTTTAACAAGCACGCGGGCGACAGCCGAGTTTTCTTGAACAGGCGCGGCGTCTGGAAAAAAATCACCGCTCAAATTTCCGACAACCCGACTTTGCGCGAGGAGCTTAGAAATTTGCTCGGCACTGAAAATATTCGTCTTTATTAAATTCCGGTGGTTAGGGAAATTTTTTTCACTGGAAAATTTGTTCAAGTCGAACGCGCTAGTCAAATTCAACTGCCTGAACGACTTCAACGCGAGCGACTACAACATCACTTTGGACGCGAACGGCAACTTCACAGCCAACACAGATATTTCCTCCACTCAAAAGGCAATTTCAAACGACATCAGCACCTTTGACAAAGACGGCGACGTTTATCTGATTAAGACTGCCACCGAGTTGCGCACCTTCGACGGCAACAGCAAAACTGTCAGTGGCGTGCAAATCTACAGCGAAACCAACGAGACTCGCAGACTTTTCCGCTCAATCGGTTTGAAAGGCGTCGTCAAAAATCTCACTCTCTCCGACAGCCGAATCACTGCGTTTGGATTTGCGGGCGGCATTGTCGCTTGGAATAACAGCACTGTCGAAAATTGCCGCGTCACCGAAACAGTTACAATCGCCGCGAGTAAACCTATTGTCGTCACGCACGGCGGTATCGTCGGCGACGGTAACTAAACAGTTTCGCTTACAATATGACCGTCAACGACGAACTGCGTAGTTATTGGCAACATTCCCGAAGGCGTCACTGTCGATAAAGGCGTCGTCGTTGGCAGCAATCTTTACGTCACGGAAGGCGCAACCGTCAACACCAGAGCGAAGGCGAGCTACAACATCACGAACATCAACGCGACACTCAACACGAAAAGTATCAGTGTCGGCAATCTCAACATTTACGGGCAGAGCGGCGGCACAATTTACGTCATCAACTATACGATTAATTGTGACGTTTATCTCGGCAACGGTTGCAAGCTCGTCGGCGAAGACGGCACTGTTTACAAAAACGTCCCACGCTTGTTGTCGACACGTCCAATATCCACAAATTGAAAGCTTTGACGGCTAACGGCGACGCTCTGACTGCCAACGCCGACGGAAATTGTTGACGGCGCGACTATTCAAAAGCTCACGGTTGACGGCAACATTTACACTTCCAACAAATACGCGGCGGGTATCGCGTCTCAAACGTCCGGCACGACGAATATTAGCGACTGCCGCTCAAGCGTCACGATTAACAGCAAGATTGACGGCGACGGCATTCACGGCGGATTTGTCGGCGTGGTGAACGGCACGACCATAACTCTTACAAACGTCACCGGCATAGAAATTGGCGGCGTGACTTATTCAATCGACGATAAAATCAGCAAGACGATTAGCGACAACACTTATCATTTTACAAAGGGCAACACGGTTACGACTTCTGCTTTGATGAGCGGAACTGATTGGAAATTGCACAGCAGCACGGTTGTAGTTAAGGATTCACTCACAACGACAGACGGCAAGACTTATAAACACACGCTCTAAGAGGAAAATTTTGATGAAAAATAAATCGGCGACCCGCTCCAAACGGAGTGAGTCGCTTTTTTATTTCATTGCACGATTTAAATTGCCAAGTTAATTCTTGAGCTGATTAACGACGCCCGCGAACAACGTCACGCCCGATTCAACGTCACGAATCATAAAGAGGAAAGGACGGTCGGCGCGGAAATAAACTTTTGGCGGCTGAAATTCCGGCGGCATGGCAGTTGCTACCATTGCAAATTCTGTAATGGCGGCGGCTTCGGTTCCCTTCTCGTCGACTTTGATTTTGGCGCGGTGTTGAGCGTTGTCGATTTTGAGCGACGCGCCGTTGACAATGTTAAAGAACTCGGCGGCGTTGCTGAAAGATTTTGTCATGCCCATTGCCTTAAGATTTTCGACGAGACTATTTTCAATGTCGAGTTCAAACTTCGGGAGGCGGACGATAACTTCACCGTCAAAGGCAGGAGAATTCTTCAAGGCGGCGAGAAAATCTGCGCGGTAGGAAGGTGTTGCGACGTTCCAAAGTTCGGCGACGTTCAAAGAATTTTCGTCGACGGGCAGAATCAGATACATGACGGCACCGCGCTTGTAGGGGAGCGCGATTGCTTTAAAAGTTTCGTCGGCGCGGTAAGCAATGCGCTCCTTGAAAGATTGATTCATCATGTCGACTTTGACTTTCGAGCCGTCGCGGTTCTTGAAGGTGTGCTTAGCGGACTTGAGCGCGTCGAAGGGCATCGCCCAATCGCCCTTGAAGTAGACGACGTTAAGCAAATCGGTCAGCGTGGCGGCGGTCGCAATCGACTTGTAGTTGGCGATAAAGCCGTTGGTCTTGTCGTTGACGAAACGCGAAATTTTTTCCTTCTCGCCCGCCAAGTTGCCCGCGAAGTCAGCCGCGCGAACCTCCGAGTTGTAAACGTCAGTCACGACGCTTTGAAAGTTTTGGTCGAGTCCTTGAACTATAATTTTTTTATCGATAAGCAAGAGATTTGACTCCATAAAAATATTTTTGTCGTCATAATTTTTTTCGACGAGCGCGGAAAAATTTTTATGCGCGTCGTTGAGAGCCTCGACGTTATTGGCGGCGAGTGCGTTCAAAATTTCCTGGCGAGTGTCGCCGCTTGCGCCGTTCGCCAAAATGCTCAGCGCGGCGTTAATTCCGTAAGGAGAGTAGAAAATATTTTCGTTGTGGTTGAGTGTCGCGAAGTACTTCCAACAAAAATCATCAGAGATTTCCGCGCAGGCGACGCGCGATAAACTCAACATGCAAATCAGCAAAGCCAGAAATTTTTTCATGACCATTCCTCCAAAAAAAATCTCTCGCCCAAAACGACGAGAGATAAAATTTATTTGCGCAAAAATTTTTATGCTTGAGAGGCTTTGAGTTCTTGGAGTTTCGGACCCATAATGCGCTTGTAAGCCTCGACGCCCGGCTGATTGAACGCGTCGACGTTGAGGAGTTCGCCTTCGTAAGCAACCGACATTGCCAACAGATACATCAACTCGCCGAGATGATACTCGTTGATTTCGGGGAGCGTAAAGCAGGCGTTGAAACGTTTGTTGGACTTGAGCGCGTCGGCATTCGACTGGCGAGCAACTTCGAGCGCGTCACCCATTTTAACGCCGGAGATGTCCGCGAGCTTTTTGACGTTCGGGAAAATGTTCGGGATAGTCAAGTCGTTCGCCCACTTCGCAACCTTGATGAACTGAACAACTTTATCGAGCGTGCCTTCCTGGTGCTGTTGGGTCTGCGAGTGCATATCCGTCGTGCCGACTGCGACGAGCGGCGTACGACCTTCGCAAACCTCGTTGCCTTCCTTGTCGAACTGCTTGCCGAGCGACTCAGCCAACAGTTGGATATACCACTCGGACAAAGACTTGAGATAATCGCCGTAAGGCATGAGGACTTCGATATTGCGCCCGTGTTTCTTGTAAGCCGCAACCTTGAGAGCCGCATTGAGCATTGCGGGGTTCTGCCAAATGTCGTCGTTTTGGCAAGCCTTGTCCATGTCCTGCGCACCCTGCAAGAATTTTTCAATGTCCATGCCGATAACAGCCGCCGTCGACAATCCGACTTCGCAGAAAACAGTAAAGCGTCCGCCGACGCCGTCGGGAACTGCAAAGCATTCCCAGCCGTTTTCGACCGCAATTTGTTTAAGGAG
>CAMYWI010000106.1 GCA_947302675.1 uncultured Selenomonadales bacterium
GCCGACATGTACGACTTTATAACCGCGACGTTACCCGCGCTTGGCTATCGCCGCTACGAGATTAGCAACTTCGCCAAAGAAAATTTCGAGAGCCGCCACAATCTCGGCTACTGGACCGGCAAAAAGTATTTCGGTTTCGGGGCGGGCGCACACAGTTTTGACGGCAAGCTCCGCACTTCAAACGCTCGCGACGTGGCGACTTACATTAAAAACAACGTCGTCGAGATTGAAGAGGTCGTCACTCGGCAAGCGGCAATGGAGGAATTTTGTTTCTTGGGCTTGAGAATGGTTGACGGAATTTCTGCGCGGGACTTTGAAAAAAATTTCGTCTAGAAAATTTCTGACGTGTTCGGCGGCGTTCTCGCTAAAAATATTCGGCGCGGCTTGCTGAAGATTGACGGCGAGAAAATTTCCTTGACGGAGCGCGGCTTGGCACTGGGCAACGAAGTCTTTGCAGATTTTTTACTTTAAAGGAGGATTATCGACATGAGAATTTTGGTAATGGTGATTGGTTTGCTGTTGGCGGTGATTCCGACGGCGAGCGCGGCGGTTTATCAACAGGGTATCGTCTATGTGATTTACGACGAGACCGACGCCGACGCGGTCAAGGATAAGTCGGATTGGAATTCAAACGGCGTGCCCGATGTCGTCGAGGACATTGCGACGCAGGTCAATGCGGCTCGCGAACTTTTTAAGGACGTGTTCAATTTCCCCGACCCGTTGCAGTCCGAACGTTTCAAAGGTGCCACGACGATTGAAATTGACATTTTGGCGCGTGAAAACATGAACAACAAGAGCGGGCAAGCTATCAGTAGCGTGCGCAAGCAGTCCAAGCACGACCCGAACGTGTCGGCAATCCGAATCAAAGTCGCCAGCAACGTCAATCCGCACAAAAGTTCGACGCCCGAACACGAATATTTCCATTTGATTCAGTACGGCGCGACTTACTTCCGGAACGGCTGGTATCTGGAGGGCATGGCTAATTGGTCGCAGGATTCCGTCTCGGCGGTAAAAGAATATCCCGACGGCAAAAGCTTATCGTCGACGTTGAAGAGCAAGGCGACGTTGGAAGACATTTATCAAGGCAAATACAGCGTGTCGAAGTCGTTGTGGTACCCGTTGGCGGTGAGCAAGAAGGACAAAGCTAAAATCCCCGCCGTCATGATTCGGAAATATAAATATGTTGACGGCTCGCCGGTTTTTCATGACGATATTTTTTACGGACCAAACGTTATGCGAGAGGTGCTTCGCGAAATGAAGTCTAAGGAAGAAGTTGCGGGCGCGAACTTCGGCGGCGTGGATAAGTGGCGCAAGAAAGGTCAGCGCAACGAACAGAACAACGAAATTATTATCGAATGCGTCAAAAATGTTTACAACGCAAAATGACTTTAAGACGGTCGCGGACGGAGAAATTTTCGGCGCGAGTTATGAAGTCAATCGCTCGAAATTTTTAGCGCACGTCGCTCACGTCGAGACGGAAGAGGCGGCTCGCGACTTCGTCATAAAAATTCGCAAAAAATATTTCGACGCGACGCATAATTGTTCGGCGTGGATTCTCGGCGAGCGCGGCGATAAACAAAAATCAAATGACGACGGCGAACCCGGCGGCACTGCCGGCAATCCGATTCTCGAAACGATTAAGAAGAACGAACTGACGAATTGCGCGGTCGTCGTGACGCGCTACTTTGGCGGGATAAAACTTGGCGCGGGCGGTTTGATTCGTGCTTACTCGCACACCGCCGCGCTTGGACTCGCCGCCGCAAAAATCGTTCGCATGACAACTTTCCAAAGAATTTCTCTGACGCTCGAATACAATTTACTTGCGACGGTCGAAAATTATCTGCGCAATAAAAAAATCCGCGTCGGCAGTTCGGATTATGCGGACGTCGTGACGTTGGAAATTTTGCTTTTGCCCGCGCAGGTCGAGAAATTTTTGACGGACATGAACGATTTGACCGCCGCAAATTTTCTTCACGAAGAGCGCGGAGAAATTCTTCTGCTCGTCGAAATTTAATTGCCCGTAGTAATTTTATCTGTTATCATAAAAAAAATTTCCAATCGAGGAGTGGTCGTTATGAAGGTCCGCAAAGCAGTAATCCCCGCCGCAGGGTTGGGCACGCGCTTTTTGCCCGCGACAAAATCTCAGCCAAAAGAAATGTTGCCAATCGTCGACAAGCCGACAATCCAATACATAGTCGAAGAGGCGGCGGCGGCGGGCGTCGAAGATATAATCGTCGTGACGGGGCGCAACAAACGTTCGATAGAAGATCATTTCGACCGCTCGATTGAGCTTGAAATGGAGCTTGAGAAAAAGGGCAAGGAAGAAATTTTGCAGATGGTCAAGGCAATCCCCGAAATCGCGAACATTCACTTTATCCGGCAAAAGCAACCGCTCGGCTTGGGGCACGCGGTCTTGACGGCGAGTCATTTTATCGGCGACGAACCTTTTGCCGTTCTGCTCGGCGACGACGTTGTTGTTTCCAAAAAGCCCGTCCTTCAACAAATGGTCGAGGTTTTCAACGAGTACAAGACATCGATTTTGGGCGTGCAGGAGGTCGCGGAGGAGGTCGTTCACAAGTACGGCATTGTCGACTGCAAGCACATTGACGAGGGCATTTACAAGGTTAAAGATTTGGTCGAAAAGCCCGCGCTTGAGGTTGCGCCGAGCCGCATTGCGATTTTGGGGCGATACATTTTGACGCCGACAATTTTTTCCTTCCTTGAGACGCAGGAGCCTGGCGCGGGCGGCGAAATTCAGCTGACCGACGGGCTTAAACGTCTTGCCAAAAGCGAGGCAATGTACGCTTACATTTTCAAGGGGCACCGCTACGACGTGGGCACTAAGCTCGGCTTTTTGCAAGCGAACATTGAATTTGCCCTGCGCAGTCCCGAAGTCGCCGACGACTTGAAAAATTATCTCGATACTCTTCACGGCAACATGGAGCAAATGCTTGATTATGATTAAGCTCATGCAAAATAAAAATCGGGGCAAGTCGGTCGACACGTCGGCTTATTCCTTCGCCGCAACGGAACCGATTCGCAAATTGCACAGGTCGCTTGCAGTTTACAACGAGACGCCGCTTGTCGAGCTGAAAAATTTTAAAGGCGTCACGATTCTTATCAAGGACGAGGCGCAACGCTTTGGCTTGAAGGCGTTCAAAGGACTTGGCGGCGTTTGGGCGATTTATAAAGTTATCAGCCGCGAACTCGGTTTGAACAATCCGATGCTTGAAGAAATTTTTGCTCGCCGCGACGAACTCGCTAAGCTGACTTTTATCACGACGACCGACGGCAATCACGGTAAGGGAGTTTCTTGGGCGGCGGGGCTTTTCGGTTGCAAGTCAAAAGTTTTCATGCCGCGCGGCACTGTCGAAGTGCGGGCGCAGGCGATTCGCGACGCAGGCTCGGCAACGGTTGAGATAACGGATTTAAATTATGATGACTGCGTTAAGTACACGGCTCAGCTTGCCGCGCAGAATCATTGGCATTTGATTCAAGACACGTCGTGGGAAGGCTACGAAGAAATTCCCGCGCAGATTATGCTTGGCTACTCGACGCTTGCTTACGAGGCACTGGAGCAAATGAATTATCAACGCCCGACGCATATTTTCTTACAAGCGGGCGTCGGTTCAATGGCGGGCGCGATAGCCGCCGTCTTCGCCGAAGTTTTTAAAGACAATCCGCCGCGAATCACTATCGTTGAGCCGACGGAGGTCGCGTGCTTTTATGAGACTATGCGAGTTGGCGACGGGCAAATTTATTCGGCGACGGGCACTTGTCAAACGATGATGGCGGGCTTGAACTGCGCGACGCCCTGTGAGCTTGCCTGGAAAATTTTAAGACGCTACGCCGCCGACGCCGCCACAATTTCCGATGACGTTGCCGCCGACGCCATGAGGACTTTGGCTAAACATAAAATCGTTGCGGGCGAATCGGGCTGTGCGGGTTTTGCGTTGGCTAATGCCGCGCTTGACGATAAAAATTTACGCCGCGCCCTTGAACTCGACGCGAACTCAATTATCTTTGTCATAAACACGGAAGGCGATACTGACCCCGATAACTACAAAACAATTTTACATAAGGAGGCAGTACCATGAAGATTTTCAAACTGTTGATTCTCCTGCCGATAATCGCGCTGTGTGTTGGTTGCGGCGGCGGAGAAAAGTCCGCGAATCAAGCGACGCGCTTTGGCACGGGCGGCACGGGCGGCATGTACTACGCTTACGGCTCCGAACTCGCCAAGATGATTCAAGCCGAAGACGCAAGTCACGCGCTCGACGTCAAGACGACTGCAGGTTCCGCCGCGAACCTCAGACTTTTGCGCGAAAAATTTCTCGACCTCGCGATAGTTCAAAGCGACACGCTCTCCAACGCGATTAACGGGCGCGGGATTTTCGCGGCGACGGGACCCGGCGTCGGCTATGCGGCAGTCGCAGGACTTTACACGGAGGCTTGTCAAATCGTCGTAGCCAAAGAGTCGGGCATTATGTCGGTTGATGACTTGGTCGGCAAGAAAGTTTCGGTCGGCGAGCGCGAATCGGGCGTCTTGCAAAACGCCGAGCAAATTTTAATGTCGCACGGCTTGACCTTCGATATGTTGGAAGTCAGCTACTTGTCGTTCACGGATTCGGCGTCGGCTATGGAGAAGGGGCAAATCGACGCCTTCTTTGTCACGGCGGGCGCGCCCACTGCCGCTATCGCCAACCTTGCGACTAAGAAAGAAATTCAAATCCTGTCAATCGCTCCCGATGTTCAAAGCAACATGATGCGGCTTTACAAGGGCTACACGCGCTGCATAATTCCTGCGAACACCTACGCCGGTCAAACGGAAGACGTTTCGACAATCGGCGTCAAGGCGGTTTTGGTCGCGAGCACCGACTTGAAGGACGACGAAGTTGCTTACCTTACCGAATTTATTTTCAAGAACGCCGACAAGCTCCCGCACAACACGAGCGACAAGCTGACGAACGATTACGCCGTCCAGGATATTCCGGCGAGTTTCCACGCGGGCGCGGCGAAATTCTATGACGGGCAAGGCGTCAAGGTCAATGTCTACAGCGGCGCGTCCAGCGAGGGCGTCAAGGCAAGTCAAGACTGAAAATTTTTCGGAAAGGAAGTGATTTCATGTACACGCTTGAATTTAACATGTATCAAACATTGGCAATCGCGGTCGTCATGCTTTACGTCGGCACGTGGCTCAAGAGGCGCATTCAATTCCTTGAAACTTTCTGTATCCCGTCGCCCGTTATCGGCGGTCTTTTATTCGCAATAATCAGTTGTGCCCTTTACACTTCGGGAGTTATCGGTTTCGCCTTCGACGAGACGCTCAAGACGGTCTGCATGGTCGCATTTTTTACATCGGTCGGCTTTCAAGCGAACGTTAAAGTTTTGAAGACGGGCGGCGTTGCCCTGCTGATTTTCTTAGGTTGCGTCTGCGCCTTGATTTTCGCGCAAAACTTTTTGGCGGTCGGCTTATCTGGCGTACTCGGCGTCAGTCCGTTTATCGGGCTTTGCACGGGTTCAATCTCAATGGTCGGCGGTCACGGCACGGCGGGCGCGTTTGGACCTGTGCTTGAGGACTTGGGGCTTGTCGGAGCAACGACGCTTTGCACGGCGGCGGCGACGTTCGGCTTGGTCGCAGGTTCGTTAATGGGCGGTCCGCTCGGTCGCAGATTGATACTCGGTAAAGATTTATTGAAGACGGCAGTCCAAGCAGACGAGACGCCGCTTGTCGAAGAAGAAAAGAAACATGAACGCTCCGTGAGCATGTACGCGCCGGCGGCCTATCAGTTGGCGTTGGCAATGGGTATCGGCACGGTCGTTTCAATGCTGTTATCGCAAACGGGCATGACCTTTCCAATTTATATCGGCGCAATGATCGTGGCGGCGATAATGCGCAACTGGAGCGAGTTCAC
>CAMYWI010000107.1 GCA_947302675.1 uncultured Selenomonadales bacterium
GCATTGTAGTTGATTGTTTTAACTCTTCTTTATTTTGGTTAATACGCTCATCTAAAGCTTTTAATATCTTATTTTTTGTTTCCCCAATGCTTTGTTCACTTTCTTCTTCATCAGATAAATTTCTCGTCGCAAGCGTGTTTCTCTACGAAGTGAGAGAAGTAAGCGACCGAAATCATAATCAAGCCCGCGCCGTGCGGAAGTTCGGGGTGATAAGCACTCAGAGCGTGTTCGAGAGAATGTTCAGCCGTGCAAGCGCACACGTCCATTGAAAAGCCGCCGAGCGTGTTCGCGAAGGCAACTTGAGTCCGCGCCTCAAGATTTTTTCCGTCGTTGACCGCGATTGGCAAGTACTTCGCGAGCTTTTCAATCGCCGTCAGTTCAATCATTGCCGAAGCCTCGTTGCAGACGTTGGAAATATAACCTTCCGCGTTGTGGAAGAAGGCGTCGAAACCTTGATACGCCGTGAAATGTTTTGGAACGGTCAGCATATAAAGCGGGTCGACAATCGCGAGGACGGGGAAACTTCCGAAAAACGCGGTCTTCTCGTTTGTCTCAAGGTTGGTTATGACCGCGCCCGCGTCGACTTCGGAGCCGGTGCCCGCGCTGGTCGTTATCGCGACGTAGGGAAGGGCTTTTTCAGTCAAAGGCTTTTTGCCGCCCGTACCGAAGAGGATAAAATCCCAGACGCGCCCGCCCTTTTGCGGAATAACGCTTGCAATCGCCTTTGCCGCGTCGAGAACGGAGCCGCCGCCGAGTCCAACGACGAAATCGCAATTATTCTCGCGCCCGAAGTCGACGCCCTCTTGAACGGCGGGTTCAGTCGGATTCGCGCCGATTTTGTTATAGACGACGAAGTCCGCGCCCCAAGCCGTAAGTTCCTCTTGAAGTTTGTCGAGACTGCCATTGGTTTTGGTCGAGCGACCGTTTGAAATTACGATTAAAGCCTTTTTGCCGAGCGGAGCCTCTTTGTGCAACTCGCCGAGCTTGCCCGCGCCGAACAAAATTTTCGTCGGAATATTCCAAGTAAACGCCATTCAAATCACTCTCCTAAATTTTTTGCCATTATATCACTTAGAGCCGACTTTGACTCAAGAAAAATTTTTTGCTTTTTTTTATTCCGCAAGGTATAATTTCCGAATTCAAAGGAGGAATTTTCAATGAAGATTACCAAAGACATGAACATAATCGAGGTTGTGCAGAAGTATCCCGATACGATGATGGTTTTCATGTACGCGGGCATGGGTTGTTTCGGCTGTCATGCGGCGCAGTTTGAAAACATTGAGCAGGGAGCGTTGGTGCACGGCATTGACCCAGATAAATTGGTTGAGGCGTTGAATGAAATTGCCGATGCGTCGGATGAGGCGGAGGCTGAACTCGCGGGCGTCGCGTCTCACTGATTCGGTTAATATTGATTTTTGCATGTTGAACAAACTTTTCTTTGCTTGTCCAAAGAAAAGTTTGACAAAAGAAAACCTCATGCAACACCGTTGCATTCGCCCTCGCAGGGGCGTAGACCCGCTGATTTCGCGTCACGCGAAATAGCGCGGGCGGCCGCACGTCCATGTGCGGCCGGGTTTTCGCTATCCGCTACTATTCGACGTAAGAGACTTTGTCGAAGTTGAGCTTGTCGAGTTCGCGAGCACGTGGCGGCTTGGCAGGGTAGCCCAGTGATAAAATTGATTGGCAAGCAAAATTTTCTGGGAAGTTCAAAAGCCCGCGCAGATAGTTTTCGCTGGGTGAGTCGTCTTCAGCCTCGCGGTTGCGCACTTGAATCCAACAGTTGCCTATGCCGAGCGAAGTCGCTACTAATTCCATACTCATCATGGCAACGCAACTGTCCTCAACGTACGTGTCCGATTTGTCTTTATCGGCAATGACAACGACCGCCGCTTGAGCCTCGCAGAGCATTTTCGCAACGTTTTTGCGACAGTGCGACATTTTCTCCAACAGCTCGCGATTCTTGACGACGATAAATTCACAAGGATATTTCGAGTGACCGCTCGGCGCGAGCAATGCCCCGCATAAAATTTTCTTCAACGAGTCGTCAGAAATTTTTTCGTCGGAATAGCGGCGCACGCTCCTGCGACTGCGCATGATTTCTAACATGTCCATTTTATCAAGACCTTTCTACAAAAAAAGTCGGAGACTTTCGCAAGCCCCCGACTTTTTTTCGTGATAAATTTTTACTTGACGAGACTGTCAACGGACTTTGCCTTGAGGACGTTTTTGGGAATGTCGAATTTCTTTTTAGTAGCGGGGTCGGCGGGATAAGTCGTGTAGGCGCGAATCTCGCTGTAGTAGGCAACAGTCTCAAGCAAGTTGCTAACTTCGTCCGTCCATTGCTGATTGGGGTCGTTGAGTGCGGCGCGTGCCAATTCTTGAATTATGCCCGAAAGATTGAATTGCATGGCGACAGTATGCCAATCGCGCTTGTCAATCGTCCACATGTACCAAATGCCGGCGTTGCGAAGAGCCGTGTCGAAATAATTTGTAACTGTGTCCTGCAAGGGATTATCGTCAGCGGGATTTTCATCGGCCTTTGCCTTGAGAGAATCGGCAAGGCGGTCGCCGTCGACTTTCACGAGCATAATGCGGCGATAATCATTTTCCTGCAGAATGGTAACTTCTTTGGTGTCGGCGATAATCTCTTCAACTTCCTGCTCGTTGGGCGTGGCGATAAAATCGGTGATTGCGGCGGCGAGGCTCGGCGTCGTGAATTTTTCCCATTGCTTGTCGGATTTGAAGTAAACGTTCATATCCTTGCCGTCTTGAATCATGTAATAGGGAATGATTTTTTCGGTGACGGAGCCGTCGTCAGCGTAAATCCAAAGGGAGAATTCGCCGGTCGATTTGAAGGTGTCGCCGTCTTGCATACCCAAAAGTTCGAGTTCAGCTTGAACGAAAGGCGACGCGAATAAAATATCCTGTCTGAAAATTCTATCCGTTGCGTCGGAGTCGGAGAGCAAAGCCTCGCGGAAAGCCATCATGCCTTCCGAGTTCGGGTCGTCCGCCGCGAAGGTTTTCGCTGGGAAAATTATTGCGCACAGCATTAAAATTGCCGCGCAGAGTCCGAAAAATTTTTTCATTAAAAAGCCTCCTCTAATCAGTGAATCTTTTTGCCGAGATCTTCAAAGAACGAATTGCAAATTCTGCCGAACATGCCCTTTTGCGCTTGGAAGTCGTTGCGGTCGCGGGCGTCCTTGCGGGCAAAAATTAAATCACCGCGCCGCGCCTCGTACATCTGCATAGTCATTTCGATTGTAGAAACGTCAACCCTGTGCGGCGGATAAATCACGGGAACTTGAACATAATGAGTTTCCTCGCGGCGATTGCCGTGACGGTCGCGGTAGTAATGAGTTTCCTTGCGGCTCTCCCAAACGGTACGTTCCGGCTCAACGTAGAAATTGTTGGCGATTGTGTCGACGTTGCCGATAATCCACGCATCGGCGATTCTGTAGGCGTTTTGCATGACGATTTGCCGCGCCTGCAACGGATTTGAATAGGCAATGTCTTCAAGGTTCATGCCGAGTTGATAGCCGAGCGTGCGATAAGCTTGCGTCTCCGTTATGATTGTGCATTTGAGCTTGCGCGCGCTGTCAAGGAAAGTATCCTGCATGTTGCGCATGGCGATTGTTCCGCCATAGTCGACGCCCGGACTGACCGACACATCGAAGACGATAACGCTACGCACGTTGCGGAAGTAAAAGTTTTTGTCGTACCAATCGTCTTTGGTCGCCGAGACGTTTTGCGGCAGAATCAAAATTGCCAGCAACATTATCATGCCGAAAAATTTTTTTAACATAAATTCACCTCCTGAAAATTATTTGCCGTAAGAATAGTAGCCGCCGCTTTCCAAGAACTTGTAATACTCGTCGACGGCGATAACAAAATTCGTGAAACCTTCCTTATATCCTGCCGCCGTGAGTTTTTTCATGTCGGCTTCGGTAAAACTCTGATACTTGCCGCGCAGTTCGTCAGGGAAGTCGCAGTAGGTGATTTTCATTTTGGAATGCATGGATTCAATCATTGCCTTGCCGACCTCGTTAAAGGTGTGCGCGTGACCCGTGCCGCAGTTGTAAATGCCGTTTTCGATTTTATTTTCCAAACACCACAGATTGATCTTGGCAACGTCCTTGACGTAAATGAAGTCGCGTTTTTGCTCGCCATCGCCGTAGCCGTCCGTGCCCTTGAAAAGTCGCGGACCGCCGCCGAGTTTCATGCGCTTGTAAATCTGGTAGAAAATCGACGCCATCTTGCCTTTGTGACCTTCCTGCTGACCGAAGACGTTAAAATACCGCAAGCCGATGATTTTGCTTTTGGAGGCGTTCAGGAATTGGCGGACGTAGCGGTCGAACATCAGCTTTGAGAACGCGTAGGGATTTAGCGGCATTTCGCAGGATTCGTCTTCGCGGAAGCCTTTCTTGCCCATGCCGTAAACAGATGCGCTCGACGCATAAATCAGCGGAATTTGTTTGCGGACGCAGAAGCGCAGAATTTCCTTGGAGTAGTCGTAATTGGTGCGCATCATGAAGTTGACGTCGTATTGCATTGTGTCGGAGCACGCGCCTTGGTGAAAAATCGCCTCAATGTCAAGCCCGAAGAAATCGCTGTACAGAAGCTTAAGGAAGTCGTCCTTGTGCTGATAGTCCATGAAACGCAGTCCGATTAAATTTTTGAATTTGTCGCCGTCGCCGAGGTCGTCGACAATCATAATGTCGTTGCGCCCGCGTTCATTGAGTGCGCGAACGATATTGCTGCCGATAAAGCCCGCGCCGCCCGTCACGATAATCATAAAGCTGTGCCTCCTTCAATCAACGTCTTCTTTAACGTAGCGGATATACTCTTCGCCGATACGCGCCCTGCACATGTCGACGACGGGTTGCAAAATTTTCAGGGCGTCGTCGTGAGTTTCAGCCGCCGCCGTCACGCGAACGATACAGCCGTCCTCCTTGGCGTAGGTGGCGACGGTCGGATTGACGCCGTCCAAAAGTTCGGCAAGCCTGTCGGCAACGGGCGACTCCCCGACAATCGAAACGGGCGCGTCGAATTTGCTGATACACTTGATGATAATCGACACGAGAATTTTGTCGCGTCTGCCGTTGAGATAAAGCTCGCAACATTCCTCGAACATCGGTTGCATTTCGTGCGGCGGACCGGGCAACAGGATACAAACTTTGCCGTCGCGCTCCATGACGCAACCGGGCGCGGTGCCGTGGTGATTGTACAGAATCAGCGAATCGGCGGGGACGACCGCTTGCTTTTTCATGCCGTCGGAAAGTTTCGCGAAGCCGCGTGCCCGCGACCGCTCCTCCAAAAAATTCAGAACTTGCTCGTCGACGACGGGACGCTTGCCGAAATATTCAATGAGCATTTCTTTAGTCAAGTCGTCTTTCGTAGGACCGAGCCCGCCCGTCATAATCACGGCGTCCGCCCGCGTGTAAGCGACATCAAGCGCGGATTTTATGCGTGCGGGATTGTCTCCGACGACCGTTTGAAAATGGCAGTCGAAGCCCAAATGCGCCAATCGTTTCGCAAGATATTGCGCGTTCGTGTTGACGATGTTGCCCATCAAAATTTCGGTGCCAACGCTGATAATTTCCACGATCATTTGAATCACCGCCGAAAAATTTTTTGCCGAATCAACGGCGCGATTATATCATGCACCGCCTTAAAGCACAAAAATTTTTTCGCCGAACAAAAAAAAATCCCCGCACTCGGCAGGGGGAAAATTTTTCACTCACGCGGCATAAAATACCATATCGCCAACAAAATTACTATTATCAGCGCAGTCGCCGCTACCAAGCTGAAGTTG
>CAMYWI010000108.1 GCA_947302675.1 uncultured Selenomonadales bacterium
AATCGGTTTGAAGGGATAATCCGTTTAATTCGCGAAATAAGCGCAATAACCTTTAAGTGCAAGGAGAAAATTAAATGGACGATAAAAATTTAGAGACCGCTCCGAAAATACGACGCAAGCGCAGAAAAATTTCTTACAAGGACGACGGGCGCGAGAAAATTTTTGCACTCGACATCGGCACGCGCTCCGTTATCGGAATTGTTGCCGAGCAAGACGACGACGGGCAAATGAATGTTATCGCGACGCATCGTCTTGAGCACACGAGCCGCGCAATGCTCGACGGGCAAATTCACGACGTGCCGCAAGTCGCCGAAGTCATTATCCGCGTGAAAAATCATTTGTCGGAAAAAGTCGGCGAGCTTAAAAGCGCGGCAATCGCGGCGGCTGGTCGCGCCCTCTACACAATGACTGGCGAATCTTCTATCGAAGTCAACGGCGTTGTCACGGAGGAAATTCAAACGGGCTTGAACTTCTCCGCCGTGCAACTCGCGCAGTCCAAACTCGCCACTGAGAAAAAAATCGACTCCAAAATTTATTACTGCGTCGGGTTCAGTACAATCTACTGCGAGCTTGACGGCATTAAGTTAAAAAGTTTGGTCGGGCAACGCGGCAAGGTCGCCAAGACTAAAGTTATCGCAACTTTTCTGCCGCGTCAAGTCGTCGACTCAATGCAAGTCGCGCTGACTTATGCAAGCCTCGACGTTCGCGCGTTGACCCTTGAGCCTATCGCCGCAATCAGCGTGCTTGTCCCGCCGTCAATGCGCCATTTGAACATTGCACTTGTCGACATCGGTGCGGGCACTTCCGACGTTGCCATAACTAAAAATGGCTCCGTCATCGCTTACGGTATGGTGCCGCTCGCGGGTGACGAGGTGACGGAGGCTATCTCGCAAAAATTTTTGCTCGACTTCAACGTTGCCGAAGACATTAAGCGCAAGGCGACCAACGGCGAAGGCGCAAAGTTCAATGACATTCTCGGACGCAGTTACGATTTGACGGCGGAAGAAATTCTCGCGCCCATTGCCGAAAACGTCATGCACATTGCCGACGCGATAGCCAAGACGATTCTTGAACTCAACGGCAACGAGCCGCCTCAAGCTCTGTTGTTGGTTGGCGGCGGTGCATTGTCGCCCAATCTGCGCGAGTTTGTCGGCGAGGCTCTGAACATGCCGCTTGACCGCGTCGCCGTTCGCAAGCCCGATAAAGTTCAAGGCATTAAAAATATCCCGCAAGCTCTGCAGTCGCCCGACGCCGCCACGCCGCTTGGGATTTTGAAAGTCGCCTCGATTGACACTTTCCATTTCTTCAACGTCACGATTAACGGGCAGGAGGTTAATCTTTTCCACTTCCGCGACTTGACGGTCGGCGACGCGATTTTGAGCGCGGGCGTCGATTATAAAAAGTTCAACGGCAAGCCCGGTCTCGGCGTCGTCGTTTCTCTCAACGGCGAGAAGAAATCTTTTCCAGGCAGCATGGGAACTTTCGCGAAAATCACCGTCAACGACAAGCCCGCCAAACTTGAGACGCCGCTTGAAAATAATTGCAGGATAAAAATTGAGCGCGGCGAGGACGGCATTACTCCGCAGGTAAAAGTTGACGACGTGATTGCGATTGAGCCGACGTTTACTGTGAACAGCAACGGCAAAGATTTTTCCGTCACGCCGAAACTTTTGGTCAATGACGAAGTGAGCTTGCCGACGAGAATTCTCAAGGACGGCGACGAAGTTAACAGCAATTCGCGGCGAACAATCGGCGAAGTTTTGAGACTGGCGGGCTATCCTCCTGCGGGAAAGAAAATTCACTACACCTTGAACGGCAAGAAGTCCCATTACGTTTGCAAGCCCGATATTTTCTGCAACGGCGAGCGCACGGAGATTAGCGAGTTACCGCACGCGGGCGACGTGATTGAATACGTTGCCAACGACCTGATTAAGCTTGGCGAGATTGTCAAGGACGAGAACAAGACTTCCGCGATTAAAATTCTTTACAACGGCAAAGAATATTCGGTGCCGACGACGACAACGACTTTGCTCAGCGTCAACGGGCGAGTTGCCACCGAGAATACGATTATTGAGGACGGCGCGGAGATTATTTTCGACAAGGAAGAGAAAAAGTCCGTCATGGTTAGCGACGCGCTCCTTGCCGTGAACTTTCAACCGCCCGATTCCAAGAGCCGCATGAGTTTTGAGATAAAGGTCAACGGCTTGCCCGCCGACTTCGCCGACAACGTGAACAGCGGCGACCGCCTCGAAGTTATTTTGAAGACGCCCGACGGCATGGAGTTTAAGCCGCTCGACGATTTGGAAGTGCCCGTTCGCAAGGAGACGCCCGAACATTTGTTGACGCCCGCGCAGAAGGAGCCAAATAAAAAATTTTCCCTGAGCGATTTTATCCGTGTCGATTGAGGAGAAAGTTTTATGATTCAAATTTGCTTTGGACTGCACGACGCCGACGGTCGCTACTCAAAATTCACGGGCACGACGCTAACTTCCATTTTTGAGAATACAAGCGCGGAAGTCACGGCGCACATTTTGCACGACGAGACTTTGACAGACGATAACCGCGAAAAATTTTCCAAGCTCGCGGAACGATACAATCAGCACATTAACTTTCACAACGTCGAGAAACTTTGTCCCGCCGAGATAAATTTTCTGCGCGAGAAACTTGCCGACAAGATTAACATGCGGTTCAGTATCGGCGCGTTTTATCGCTTGCTTGTCAAAAAATTTTTCAGCGGCAAGATCATTTATCTTGACTCGGATATTATCGTCAATCTTGACATTGCCGAGCTTTGGCAACAGGATTTGCAAGGTTATTCGTTGGCGGCGGTGCCTGAAATTTTGGCGACGAACAATCACATGCTCAAGGACAAATTTCTGTTGAACGTGGGAAGAGTTCGTGTTGAGGATTATTTTAATTCGGGCGTGATTCTTTTCGACCTTGACGCGCTCGACGAAAATTTTTTCCATGACGGCGTGCAATTTCTGATTGACAATCCGCAGTGCAAGTCGCCCGACCAAGACATTTTGAACGCGCTCTTCGCCTCAAATTATCTCAAGCTCGCGCAAAAGTTTAATGCGTTTGTCGACACGGAGGAATTGCCCGCCGCGCAGAAGATTTATCATTATGCGGGGCATTTAATGGGCTTTGAAATGTCGGAGAGTTTAAAGCGGCTGTGGATGGAGTATTTTTTGAAGTCGCAGTGGCTCGACGCGCCGGCAATGGGCAGGCTCTACGAAAAATTTCAGCAAAAAGATTCGGAGACAAAAAATCTGCTGATAAGTTTAACGGCGGCAATGAACGGCAGGCGGCGGGCGTTCGTGACGTTCGCGGAGTACATTGAAAATATAAAGCGAGTCTTCGTCGCCAAAGATGATGAGTTGCTCGTCATAGAAAATTTCCGCGACACGGCGCACCTAATCAATACGCTGAAAAAGTCGCGGCGGCAAAAAGTTTTCCTGGTAATGCTCCCGAATTATCCGCTGTTGCGCGATTGGTTGACGGCGGAAGGTTTTGTTGAGAATAAAGATTTTTTCGACGGCACAAAATTTTTAGCTACGTCGCACGGTTGGCAAATCAGCTCGTATGAATTTATCGCTACGCTTTGACGACTTTTATTGTCGACAAGGTTTTGTCGGCGGCTCCAATGACCCGCGCAGATTGTTCAAGCTCGATTTGCTCAACGACCTGCGCGGATATTTTTTCGCCCGGCATAATCAGCGGAATTCCTGGCGGATAGAAAGTTATCTCCTCCGCGCAAATTCGTCCGACAGATTTTCTAAGCTCCACGACTTCGACGGGCGAATAAAAAGTTTCACGCGGCGAAAGGGCAATTTGTAATTTGGAATTAGGAATTAGGAATGGTTTTGGTAAAAATTTTTGCGGGCGGCGCGGCAAAAGTTTAATCGCGTCGATGAGTTTATAAATCAGCTCCTCCGAGTCGGCGAAGGTTATTAAGAATAAAAGATTCGCCGCGTCGGAAAGCTCGCACTGGATTTTTAAGTCGCGCCGCAAAATTTCTTCCGCCTCTTGTCCGCTTAAGCCCAAGCCTTGAACGTTCACAGTTACTTTCGTCGTGTCGAGTGAAAAATTTCTTGCCGCATCGAAAACTTTCAAGCCGTGAATTTTTTTTATCTCTGCGCGAAGTTTCTTGGAGAGTTCGACGGCTTTTGAGATCAGCTTGCGCCCGTGAGTTTCCATTTGCAAGCGGGCAATGTCAAGCGACGCCAAAAGTAATTGATTCGGGCTGGTCGTCTGCAAAAGGCTTGCCGCCTGTTTGACCCGTTCGACGTCGATAAAATTTTTCCTGAGCATGAGCATTGACGATTGAGTTAGCGAGCCTAAGATTTTGTGCGTCGACTGCGCCGCCGCGTCTGCGCCCGCATCCATTGCCGAAGTCGGGAGTTCGTTTGAAAATTGCAAGTGCGCCCCGTGCGCCTCGTCGATTAAAAGAATCATGCCCGCCGCGTGTACGAGCTTTGAAATTTTTTCTAAATCCGCCGCCACGCCGTAATAGTTCGGCGAAACCAACAGCACTGCTTTTGCTTGCGGGAATTTTTTTATCGCGCGTTCAATCGTCTCTACGCTGACAGTGAGCGGCAAGTTGAAATCCGAATCGACCTCGACTGGTAAAAAAATCGGCACGGCTCCCGACAAAATTAAGCCCGCGATAACCGACCTGTGAGCGTTGCGCGGAATCATGACCAAATCGCCCGCCGCGAGCGTTCCGAAAATCATTGCCTGCACCGCCGAAGTTGTCCCGTTCACCATAAAAAGACACTCGTCCGCGTGCCAAAGCCTCGCCGCCAAAATCTGCGCGGCTTTAATACAGGAATGCGGCTCGTGCAAGTCGTCAAGCTCTTCCATTAGCGAAACTTCCTGCCGAAGTCCTTCCGCCGTTAAAAATTCGCGCAGTAATTCATGTGCGCCGCGCCCCTGCTTATGTCCCGGCGTGTGGAAAGGCAAAACTTCGTCCGCCGAATATTTTTGCATTGCCGCCGCGATTGGTGCCGAAAAATTTTTTACCACTTTAAAAATCTCCTTTGCATGATATAATTTCGCAGATTATAAAGATTTTTCGGGAGGCTTTACAAGTGATTGAGAACAACAACGCCGAAGAATATATCGGGCGGCTGAAAATCTTGGCGATAATGTTCACGCTCGTCATCGGGATTTTGATTGCGCGAGTTGGCTATCTGCAGATTTATGATGGCGAATATTATGCGCACCTCGCCGACGGCAACCGAATCAGAATTATCCCGTCAATGGCACCGCGCGGAACTTTCTACGACAGGAACGGTCAACTGCTCGTGTCGAATCGTCCAGGTTTCACAGTTTCCCTACTGCCGCTAACTGAACCGATTAAGCCGGAAGTCGTCGAGCGCGTCTCAAAACTTTTGAACGTGCCGCTTGAAGAGATTCAGCAGAAAATTTCCGTGCACTCCGGCTTTGACCCGATAAGAATTCGCCCCGACGTCACGCAAGACATCGTTACGATTATCGAGGAGCAAAAGGATTTATACAAGGGCGTTGTCATCGAAGTTCAGCCGATTAGAGACTACGCGCTCAAGCAGGAAGGAGCGCACACCTTCGGCTACGTCAGCGAAATTTCCGACGCCGAGCTTGAGGCTAAAAAGGATCAAGGCTACAAGTCGGGCGATATTGTCGGCAAGTTCGGCTTGGAAAGAGTTTACGATAAAGAGATTCGCGGCGAGAACGGCGGCGAGCAAGTTGAAGTTGACGTTGCAGGCAAACCAGTTCAGATTTTGGGCAAGAAG
>CAMYWI010000109.1 GCA_947302675.1 uncultured Selenomonadales bacterium
TCCCTTACTTAGAATCCTTCTGCAACTTGCGAATAGCGATGTCGAGCGCGGCAATATAGCTATCGACGCCAAAGCCGCAAATTTGCCCCATGACGACCGGCGCAATAACCGATTTATGCCGGAATTCTTCGCGGCGGTGAATGTTCGATAAGTGCAATTCAATCACGGGCACGGGCACGGCGGCTATCGCGTCGCGCAAAGCTATGCTGTAATGCGTTAAAGCTCCGGCGTTAAGCAAAATGAAATCGTAACGCCCGCGAGCTTTTTGAATAGCTTCGACCAATTCGCCTTCAAAATTCGATTGCAAAAAATCTATCTCGTCGACGCCCGCTTCCTTTGCCCGTTCGCGTAAAATTTCGTTTATGTCGTTTAGCGTCGTTCGTCCGTAAATTTCCGGCTCGCGCGTCCCCAATAAATTTAAGTTCGGTCCGTTCAAAACTAAAATTCGCTTGACGTTCAAGCCGTCATCTTTTGATTGCAAAATCTATCTCCCCTTCCGTAACGGGCAAGTCGACAAGTTCCAAGTTCGTGACGTTAATTCGCCCTTTGCCCTTTTTTATTTTCTCGATAAGCTGTTCGATAATTTGCGACGCGCCTTGCAGTTCCATAGCAACAGAGCCGTCTTTCATATTTTTAATCCAACCCGTCACGCCCAATTCCCGCGCAGAATTCCTGACGAAAACGCGGAAGTGAACGCCCTGAACGCGCCCTTCAGCCCTGCCCGCCTTGCGAACGATATTTTCAACATTGGCGGGCTTGCAATAAAGATTTGTAAGCAGTCCCATAACTTTTCCTCAATATCTGATAGCAAATTTATTTTCGCCGGCGACAACGGGCAAGTCGCTTTGTTCAAAGTTGGTGACTTTAATCCAATCGTTGCCGCGCTGAATTTTGGCGATAAGGCGTTCGACAATTTGCGGCTCGCCTTGCAGTTCCATTGTAACGGAGCCGTCGCTCATGTTTTTAACCCAACCGGTTATCCCCATAGCTTTTGCGTTGCTTTGGACAAAAAATCTAAAGCCGACGCCTTGAACGCGCCCTTCAGCCCTGCCCGCCTTGCGAACGGCATTTTCAACGTTGACCGGCTCGACAGTCTCGGCGTCCTCCGAACCGCCAAATATATTTCTCCAGAATCCCATAATTATCAACTCCTCGTCAGTTATTGGTTACGTTGACGCGACATGTAATTTGCCGCGATTGAGCCAGAGATATTGTGCCAGACGCTGAAGATTGCGCTGGGAATTGCAGCCGCCGCGCTGAAATGCGTCATTGCCAGCGACGCCGCCAATCCGGAATTTTGCATTCCGACTTCGATTGAAATTGCTTTTGTCTTAGCCGTGTTCATGCCGAAAATTTTCGCCGCGCAGTAGCCCAAACCATAACCGCAAAGATTATGCAACATGACAACAAACATCATGATTAAGCCCGTCTGCAAAATTTTTTCTGCGTTCACGCTGACGACGCCGCCAATAATCAGCAAAATTGCGACAATCGACACGAGCGGCAAAATTTCCGTCACGCGCTTTACGAAATCGGTGAACAGTTGATTGACGAGCAAACCTAGTACAATCGGCGCGACGACCACTTGAACAATCGAAAGCATCATGTCGACGAACGAGACGTTAATCCACGCGCCCGCTAAAAGCCAAGTCAAAAGCGGCGTGACAATCGGCGCAAGAATCGTTGACGCCATCGACATCGAAACCGATAATGCTAAATCGCCCTTCGCCAAGTAAGTCATCACGTTCGACGCGGTACCGCCCGGACATGTGCCTACGAGTATCACGCCTGCCGCAAGCTCAGCCGGCAACTGAAATAAATTCGCAAATCCGAGCGCAAGCAACGGCATTATCGTAAACTGCGCCAAAAGTCCAATCAGCACGTCACGTGGTCGGCGGAAAATTTCGCGGAAATCTTCGGGCTTGAGCGTCATTCCCATGCCGAACATAATCACGCCCAAAAGAATCGAGATACGCGGTACCACCCATTTGAACGACACAGGCAAAGTCAGCGCAATAACGGCGACGATTATGGCGAGCAGTGCCATATTCCGCGAAACGAACGTTGAAAAATTTTTCATGAATCAAACCTCACGCATCAGAGACCAAGTTTCTACGGGGTCGGCGACGGGAATTTTCACGATTTGTTGAGCGTGCGGCGCAGATGAAATTTCTAAGCCGTCCGCGTCGCGCATTGCAGTTATCGTCTGCGAAAAAGTTTTGCCATGCGGTTGAAAAAATTCCACGCGCTCGCCGATTGCAAATTTGCCGCGCTGTTCAATAGTCGCCGTCATAGTGCTTGCGTCGAAGGCGCGAACGATTCCCAAAAAGTTTGACGAACGACTTGGCTTTGACATGTCGTAAATTTCAGTCGGTTTGCCGTCGCTCATGAAAAATCCGCTTGTGTACGGTCGGTGCGCAATCTTATTCAATTCGTCGAGCCACTCGCTACGAATTTCAAACGCGCCGTCGAAATATGAATCAATCGCCGCCCGATAAACTTTCACGACGCCCGCCACATAATTAACGCTTTTCATGCGCCCTTCAATTTTTAAACTCGTCACGCCGCTTTCAATCACCTTGTCGAGGTACGGCAACAAGCACAAGTCTTTTGAGTTCATAACGTAGGAGCCGCGCTCGTCCTCGCCTATTGGAAAATATTCGCCTGGTCGCGTCTCCTCGACGAGATTATATTTCCAGCGGCATGAATGAGTACACGCGCCTTGATTGCCGTCGCGCCCCGTCAAAAATTTCGACAGCCAACACCGCCCCGAATACGATATGCACATTGCCCCGTGAACGAAAATTTCTAACTCAGCCGCGCAGTTCGCTTTAATCTCCGAAATTTCTGCGCAGGTTAGCTCACGTGCCAAAACAATTCTGCTTGCGCCCAAGTCGTGGAAAAATTTCGCCGCTCGCCAATTCGTAACGTTCGCTTGCGTGCTAATGTGAATTTTTAAATTGGTCAGCTCCCTAGCCAAACTCAAGACGCCTAAATCAGAAACTAAAATTGCGTCGACGCCTGCGCGGTCAAGAAATTGCAGATAATCGGCAAGCTCGGTAATGTCTTTGTTATGCGCGAAAATATTCACCGCCGCATAAATTTTCTTGTTGTGCGCGTGCGTGAAGTCAACCGCCCGTAAAATTTCGTCGCGGCTGAAGTTATCGCCGAACGCCCGCAAGCTGAAATTTTTCCCGCCGAAATAAACTGCGTCCGCGCCGTAAATCAACGCCGCTTGCAACTTCTCAAAATTTCCTGCAGGTGCTAAAAGTTCCGGTTTAACGATATTTGTTGACAAGATTTAAATGCTCCTCGTAAGTGTAGGCGTAATGATTATGTCCGCTCCGGTCGGCGACGAAGTAAAGATAATCGGTGTCTGCAGGGTGCAAGACAGCCTCAATCGCCGCCATTCCCGGATTAGCAATCGGACCCGGCGGAAGTCCCGCGTGCTGATAGGTGTTGTAGGGCGAATCAATTTGCGTGTCCTCAATCGTGACGTCCTCTTTTGGCGTGTCCATTAAATATTGTAACGTCGCGTCGGTCTGGAGCGGCATATTTAATTTTAATCGCTTCAACAAAACTTGCGCGACAATCGCTCTGTCTTCCGGAAATCTAACTTCGCGCTCGACAAGTGACGCCAATGTTATCAAGTCGTAAATCGACAAATCCATTTTCGCGGCTTGCGCCCGCATTGACGCCGTTAATTTTTCGTCAAAGGTATTCGCCATTAAACTTAAAATTTCATCAATCTCAACGTCATTTTCGACCGTGTAAGTATCGGGGAAAAGAAAGCCTTCCGCCGCGAAGAATACATCTTTATGCTTTTTCATGTAGTCGTAAGGCGTGAAATTTTCAGCCGCTTGAAGGAATTCTTCTTTGTCGGCAAGGTCGAGATTATAAAGCCGCTCGGCAATGTCCTTGACGCCAAAACCTTCCGGAACGGTGAATTGCACAAGCCTTTTCTCGCCCGTCAAAAGTTTATTGAAAACTTCATCGTCACTCATGCCAACCGTAAACGTATAGGAACCTGGACGGAGTTTATCATCGTAGCCGTAAATCCGCGCCCAAATTCTAAATTTCAAGGTGCTGTTGATAACGTCCTTTTCCGCCAGTCTGTCAGCAATTTCCGCTGTCGAAAGTCCTTCGCGAATTTTGACGGTAACTCTTTTTTCTTCATCAGCGGGCGAAGTTGTCGCGGTCTCAGTTGAAATTGGCTTGCTAATGTGCGCAACTGTCGGGTCGGCGAAAATTAAAACCGCGCCGATAACCAATATGCAAAAGAAAACTGCGCCCGCCACGCTCGCGACGTATTTAAAAGAAATTTCTTCCTTAAAGCCGCTAACTAAAGATTCGTGCAATCTTTTAAGCACGGAAGGTTTTCTTTCTGAGCGTCGGGAAGGGATTTTACTTTCTTCGCCTGAAAAATTTTTATCATCGGGTTCGTTCATACTTCTTCATCCGAAAGTTGTTCGTAAGCCGCTTGAACTCTTTCAAACTCCTCATCAGTTGGCTCGACGTATTCTTCCTGCCCGTCCTCGTTGACTATAATTTTTGCAATGATAACGTCGTCATCTTCGCAGCCGCAATCGCAGCCGTGCTCGTGGTCGTCGTCCTTAATCTCAACAAGCAATGCAAAATTTTCTCCTCCGACGGGGATAATCATTTCCTCGACGTAGTAGAAAACGTTGCCGTCTTCGTCCGTCATCTCGATTACAATATCATCGTCTAAATTTTCTTCCGGTTTATTCATTCCTAATTCCTCATTCCTAACTCCTAATTGAATCAAGCCAGCCCTGCAAGATATACACTGCCGCCATTTTGTCGATAACTTTCTTGCGTTTCTTGCGACTTAAATCCGCCTCGATAAGCGAACGGCTCGCCGCAACCGTGCTCAATCGTTCGTCCCAAAAAATTTGCTGAACGTCGGGAAATGCCGCGCAGATTTTCGCCGCAAATTTCTTTACAAGCTCGCAACGGGTGCCCTCGCTACCGTCCATATTTTTAGGCAGTCCGATAACAAAAGTTGTCGCTTCGTACTGCGTCAAAAGTTCGCCGAGCCGTTTCAAATCATCTTTGTTGGAAGTCCGGCGGATTGTCTCGACGCCCTGCGCGGTTATGCCGAGTAAATCGCTTGCCGCAACGCCGATTGTTTTATCGCCAATGTCAAGGGCAAGTGCTCTCACTTTTTGCCCTCCAAATGCGCAAGATATGTCCGCACGAGTTCTTCTAAAAGTTCGTCACGTTCGACCTTGCGAATTTTACTGCGCGCCTCAAGATGGCTCGTCACGTAGGCGGGGTCGCCGCTCAAAAGATAGCCAACCAGTTGGTGCACGGGATTATAGCCCTTTTCGGTCATTGCTTTGTATGCGTTCTTGATAACTTTTTCTGCGCGATTTTCTTCCACGCCAAAATTAAACATGCGCGTCTCGTCGCCGACCGTTTTGGTCTCGTCGCTCATCTTATCACTCCCTAAAATTTTTCAAGCATTGTACAACAAAAAACCGGCAAGTGCAACGTAACAAACGCTCACTCGCCGATAACTCCGTCCTTAAAAATTTTTTCGACCCGAACTTTTACGACTTCGCCCAGCGTAATTTTTTTATCTGGGACGTAGACGCGAACATAATTTTTCGTCAGCCCGTCGACAAGCCCGCCTTCCGAAGTCTCCGCGATTATTTCTACCGTCTTGCCGATTAGCCGTTCAGAAAAAGTTTTAGCCTTCGCTCGCGAAATTTCA
>CAMYWI010000110.1 GCA_947302675.1 uncultured Selenomonadales bacterium
AATGGACGCTTGGGACGACGCCAAAATTAAAAAGCGTCTCAGCCGCATTGACGACGAAAGACTTTTCCTTATCGCGGAGGCGTTGCGCAGAAATATTGCCACGCCGCAAGAAATTGCCGACATTACAAAGATTGACCGCTGGTTTATCGACAAGATTAAAAATATTACCGACATGGAGTTGCGGCTCAAGAAGGGCGAGCTTAACGCCAAAACTCTGCGCGAGGCGAAACTTTTGGGGCTTGCCGATAAATCGATTGCCGAGCTTGCCAACGTCAAGGAAAATGAAGTTCGCACGATGCGCAAGCAATATAAAATCGTTCCCGTGTACAAAATGGTTGACACCTGCGCGGGCGAGTTCGAGGCAATGACGCCTTACTACTACTCGACTTATCGCGGCGAGGTTGATGAGGTTGCCGTCAGCGACAAGCGCAAAATTATCGTGCTTGGCTCCGGACCGATTCGTATTGGTCAAGGCGTCGAGTTCGATTATTGCTCCGTGCACAGCGTCTGGGCACTGCGCGAGGCGGGCATTGAGGCGATTATAATTAACAATAACCCCGAAACCGTTTCGACCGACTTTGACATTTCCGACAAGCTTTACTTCGAGCCGCTCACGACCGAAGACGTTTTGAATATCGTCGACAAGGAGAGACCCGACGGCGTGATTGTGCAATTCGGCGGGCAGACGGCAATTAACCTTGCGGCGAGTTTGGCGGCGGCGGGCGTGAAAATTTTCGGGACGAGCGTCGACAACATTGACCGCGCAGAAGACCGCGAGCGTTTCGACGAGATGTTGACCGAATTGACTATCCCGCGCCCGAAAGGTATCAGCGTGACTAATCTTGAAGACGCGATAAGCGGCGCGGCGAATATCGGCTATCCCGTCATGGTTCGCCCCAGCTACGTTTTGGGCGGTCGCGCAATGGAGATTGTCTACAACGAGGAAGAACTTCGCGATTACATGAGCCGCGCAGTCAAAGTCACGCCCGATCACCCTGTGCTTGTCGATAGATATATGCAGGGCACGGAGGTTGAAGTTGACGCGATTTCGGACGGCGTTGACGTGGTTATCCCTGGCATTATGGAGCACGTCGAACGCGCGGGCGTTCACAGCGGCGACAGCATTGCCGTTTATCCGCCGCAAACTCTCCCTTCCAAAATCATTTACACGATAACCGACTACACAAAGCGCATGGCTCTCGCGCTCAACGTCAAGGGCTTGCTCAATATTCAATACGTCGTGGCGGACGGAAAAGTTTACGTTATCGAAGTCAATCCGCGCTCAAGCCGCACGGTTCCTTTCCTCAGCAAGGTCACCGATATTAAAATGGTCAACGTTGCGACGCGCGTGGCTCTCGGCGAGACTTTAAAGAACATGGGCTACTATTCGGGACTGGTTGAGCCAAAGCCCTATGTCGCGGTGAAAGCTCCGGTCTTCTCGTTCGCGAAAATGCAAGACGTTGATATTTCTCTCGGACCGGAAATGAAGTCGACGGGCGAAGTCATGGGCATTGATTACCACTACGCCCGCGCACTTTACAAGGCTATCACGGGCGCGGGAATTGTCGTGCCGAAGAACGGTTGCATTCTGTTCACGGTCGCCGACAAGGACAAGGAAGAGATGAAACAGCTCGCCAAAGCCTTTTCCGAACTCGGCTTTAAAATCGTGGCGACGGAGGGAACTGCGCGGGCTTTGCAGTCAATCGGGATTAATGCGGAAGTCGTCGGCAAAGTTCATCAGCGCAGCACGGACATTATTCACATGATCAAGCTCGGCAAAATTCACATGGTCATTAACACGCAGGCACCCGGCAAGCACGTTGCCAAAGACGGATTCAGAATTCGCCGCGCGACGGTTGAATTGGGCGTTCCCTGCTTTACGAGTCTCGACACGGCTTGGGAAGTTATGCGCGTCTTGACCTTCATGCGCGACAGGAGGTTGGTTTATTCGCTCGCCATTCAAGATTACGTCGGCGGCGGAGACGCGCTGTCATGAGCAACGTTGAATATCAAGCGGGCGAACTTATCTTTGAATGGGATTCGGAAAAAGCTCGCATAAACAAACGTAAACATAAAGTCAACTTTAAAACGGCCGCGAAAGTATTTTTTGATGTTAATCGGATTGAACTGCGTGATGAAGAACATTCCGACGACGAAGACCGCTGGCAAGTTATCGGCAAAGTTGACGATATTCTGTTCGTTGTCTACACTGACCGTGAGGACAGAACACGAATTATTTCAGCACGAAAAGCAGATAGGGACGAAAGGAGGATTTATTATGGCAATGGTGACTTATATTTTGCGTAGAGGACAGCCTTTAGACGAAGAAGAAAAAGCGGATCTTGAAGCTCTAAAGCAAATGAGCGACGACGACATTGTTTACGACGAAGACTGCCCGAAACTCACCGACGAGCAACTCAAGAAATTCAAGCGCGTGAATCCGCGCCGCAAGGAGAAGGCGACCGGCTGACTTTGAACTAGAAAATAGTTTTCAGCAGTAAAAAAATCCCTCCGAGTTTGGAGGGATAATTTTTTTTGCCGCGCAGAGTTTATCAGGTCTTAACTAAAGTATCGTCGGTGATTTGATAAGTGTCGCCGTTGATATTGAAACGCGAAGACGCCGTGACGTTCTTGAAGATGATCTTGCCGCCGCCCTGCGCCGTGAGTTTCAAAGAGTCGCCGTCAAAGCTCGCCTTGCTGTAATTTCTCGTCGTCACGCCGTTTTTGTCGAGGATTTGCAAAAGGTCGCCTTCGTTGAAGTCGTAGTCCATAATCATATCGGTTCCGTCGCCTGCGCAGAAGATAAACGTATCGGCTCTGCCGCCGCCCCACAATGAATCGTTGCCCTTGCCGCCGCTGTCGTTGCTTATGACGCCTTCGGTCGTGTACTTGTTGCCGGAAAGTGATTCAATCTCTGCGCCGTTCGCGTCTACGATTAAAATCCCGTCCGCCAAGTTCACGCCGTCCTTAACCGTCATCGAACCAGTACCGATTTTGGAAGATAACATCTTTGCCGTCGCCGCGATTATAAACGAAAGTATTGCCCGCCGTGCCACCGCTAACCGTGACATTATCACTGCCCTTGCCGCCCGCGATTGTCACGTTGCTTGCGTTGTTAATAATTTTATCTCGTGCGTCACTACCCGTGAAGGTTGCACCGTCCGCGTCGTCAAGTTCGATAACGAAACCGCCCGAGTTGCTAATAAGCAAGCTTACGCTGTCTTCGTCGAAGTTGCTCGCCTTGAGTTGAATAGCGTCGTCGTCATTGAACGTCGGAACTTTAGCCACGCCGTCAAGTTCAGCCAATATCTCGTCGCCGCTTGGAGCCGTGTAAATTATTTCGTTGTCGACAAGTTGATAAGGCGAAGAGCCGCCAATATACGTCGCCTTAGTTCCTTCAAGCGTCCACTCGCCGTTGTTAGTCGCGCCCGAGTCGAGTTCCAAAGTATAGCCGTCGCTGATTGTAATATTGGTCTCGTTGAGCGCGGACTTGTAAACCGTGACAACTTTATCAGTTTCGTTGAGATAAAGTCCCTTTGTCGACTTGACGCCGCTGACCGTGACGACTGTCGCGCCGCCGCTCGCCGCCGCGTAAACAATTTGGTCGTCGTCGACGCTGTAACCTTCGCTCGTGCCTGCGCGGCGATAAGTGGCAGTAGTTTCTTCGCGCGTCCAACCTTCCGCAAATGAACTCGCAGTGGCAACGTCGCCCGTCAATGCCAAAGGGTAGCCCGCGCTGATTGTGACGTTCCGCTTATTCAAAATCGCCGCAGGAATTATAAAAGTATCGCCGTCGCGAGTAATGCCGTCGCGCGAAGTCACGCCGCTAATCTCAACGTGTTCGCTTGACTTATCCGCGACGTAAATTATTTGATTGTCAACAACTTTGTAGCCGCCAATCGTTTCGGAGCTGGTGTAAATAGCAGTGCCGTCATTATACGTCCAATGCTCGCCGGAAATTATCGGCTGGTCGACGTAGCTTGCCAAAGCCAAAGTATAACCGTCAATTATCGATACAGCCGTTTGATTCAGAGCCGCGCTACCAATCGTCACGACTTTATTGTTCGTGTCAATCGCCAAGCTCTCAATCGATTTAACGCCCGTCACCGTGACAATCGGCTCTTCGCTAGGTACGCCGTAAATCGCCTGGTCGCCGCTCAATCTCCAAATCGGCTCGTCAACATCGAAATCCGAATCGCTATCAGCGTCGGCGTCGCCTTCAATAAAGTTGCCGATTATGTTAATGACGTCCAAACTCGCCGCGCCGTCAAGAGTGATTTTGCCTTCGCTGACCTTGACGATAACATCTTTGCCGCTAACTACAGTGGAATAAGCGACGCCAGTAATGCTCAGTGTCGAAGTCCTGAGATTAAAATAGAGCTAATGCTATTGTCAATGTTATCGTCTTCGTCCGTGCCCTCGATAAACTCGCCGTCGAACCGCTACAGGTAAAACTTGAAGTCTTCCATAGGAAATCTTCTTTTTTTAAAAAAAAGCGACGCGGGCTTTCGAGCCTTCGCGCCGTTTGTTGTCGTTCAAAATTATTTGTAGCCCCACTTGAAGATATACTTCAGCGGGACTTTTAAGCCTCCCAAAATCGAAACGGGCACCTCATTTTTAACATCGGCTTTTTCCTCTTCCGTCAGTAGCTCCAACTCTTGTTCGTCGAAGAGAATATATTCATCGTCGAGAAAATATTTACCCTCACGCAGAAGATACACGCTAATTGCCTTCATGTACGGATCAATAATCCAATACTCGCGCACGCCTTGCGCCTCGTAAATGTCCTTTTTAATCGTGAGATCTTTTTTGCGCGTGGACTTCGACAAAACTTCAACGAGCATATCGGGCGCACCGAAAATTCCTTTATGCCAGTCGATAATGTCAGCATTTTCTTCCAAAACAACGATTAAGTCTGGCTTAAAAAGCGGACCGTTCGGAAGATAAACGTCAACATCGTCAACAAACACATAACCGGCATTATTCGCATCAAGATAATTTCCAATAAACATGTAAAGTCTTCCAATAATGCTCCCGTGTGTAGGATTCGCCGCAGGTGCCATAATTTTTTTCCCTCCAATAATTTCATACGACGGATAAAGTAAGCGTTCATTGATTATCTCTGTCGCCATGTCGTCACTCCCTTTCCTCCGATAAAAAATCCTCATGCATAATATAACTGCTGGTCAAAAAATTTTCAAGCATTTGTTAAAACAGTTAGCCATGCTTTTCTTGCCTCGAAAAAATTTTGCGGAGCGGCGAATTTTTTTTGTACTTTTGGAAATTCCCTGTTATAATCGACGTTGTAATTTTGTTTATGGGAGGAAAAGAAATGCTTACGATTCAAAGACTTCAAGAATATGGAATCAATACAAAGGAAGGGCTTGCGCGTTGCATGAACATGGAGAAATTTTATTTCCGCATGTTGGGCATGGGGCTTAAGAACGACTCGTTTGACAAGCTCGAAAAATTCTTGGCGGACGGTAACTATGATGACGCCTTTGAACAGGCGCACGCGCTCAAGGGCGTTGTTGGCAACCTCGCCATTACTCCGATTTTCGGACCGCTCTCCGACATTACCGAAGCCCTCCGCGCTAAAAAAGATATGGATTATGTCTCGCTCTACAAGCCGATTAAGGAACTGCGCGACAAGTTGGTCGCCGAACTCTGAATCAAAAATTATATCCGCGCGGCGTCAGCATAAAACCCGCCTTGACAAAAGTTTGCGAGTTG
>CAMYWI010000111.1 GCA_947302675.1 uncultured Selenomonadales bacterium
TCGAAATCGGCGCGGCTACCGAAGTCGAGATGAAGGAAAAGAAACTCCGCATTGAGGACGCATTGAATGCAACTCGCGCGGCTGTCGAGGAAGGCATTGTCGCGGGCGGCGGCACGACCTTCATCGATATTCTTCCCGCGCTTGACGACGTTCAGGCTGAGGGCGATGCCAAAGTCGGCGTTGAGATTGTCAAACGCGCAATCGAAGAACCGGTTCGCCAAATCGCCAACAACGCGGGGCAAGAAGGCTCCGTCGTCGCTGAGGCTGTCAAGAAGTCCGACAAGGGCATTGGCTTTAACGCACTGACCAATGAATACGTCGACATGATTAAAGCTGGTATCGTTGACCCAGCAAAGGTTGTGCGCTCGGCTCTGCAAAACGCGGCGTCAATCGCGGCAATGATTCTCACGACCGAAACGCTTGTTGCCGACAAGCCCGAACCGACTCCGCCGGCGGCACCCGGCATGGGCGGTATGGGTGGCATGGGCGGCATGATGTAAGTCGCTTAGCTTAATCGAATAGAAATTTAAAACCCCGTCGAAAAGCTCGGCGGGGTTTTTCGTTGCCTTCAATCAGAAATTTAGCTTGCGACCAATCGCGCCGCCTGGATGATTCGGTTTGAAGTCCCTTTCCAAGTCAACCTGCATTCGGCGAGCAACTTCAATCGCGACGGTTTGCAGAACAATCAGATTCAGCGTCGTTGAATTGTTCGGCAGGACGTTCCACAAGTCGCCCTCGTCCTCAAGGTTGATGACCAATTTTTTCTTAATCATATCGGCAAGCGTGCTGTGCGCCTTGAAAGTCAGGAGCCGCAACTTAACTCCTGCGCGTCGTTGCAAAAGCCGCGTCAAGTAAATTGATTCCTCCGTCTCGCCGCTCTTAGTCAAGATTATAACTAAGTCGCCCGCGTGGATAATTCCCATGTCGCCGTGCACTGCCGAGTTGGTGTGAAGAAACGCCGCGTCCAAGCCCATTGAAACCATTGTGCCGACGAATTTTTCACAAATCGGAACGTTCTTGCCAAGTCCCGAAACAATTATCCTGTGACCTTCGCGCAGAGTCTTTTCGCAGTCGGAGATAAGCGCGTCCATTTGCGTACCAGAGATGGATTTTAGTGCGTTCTCAAGTTGCAACATATTCCGTTCAAAGTAGCCGTAGGCACTTTCCATTTGCAGAGCCTCTTCCAGATAGTAAAGCCCGTTGTAGAAAGCCCCGCAAATCGAATCGTAATCCTCCCAAGCGTACGTTGTGAGCGACAGCCAAGTTATCGCAACAGCAACTTCATTTGCCGCTTGCTGACTTCGCCGTCTAAAAGTTCAAAGAAATATTCCTCCAGATTTTCCCAACCGTTTGACTCAATCTCCAATGAAACGCCCTTGTCGTCAATCTCCAGCGAAAATCTTTTCAAGTTAAAGCGGTCGTAGTTGCTCAACAGCGAGTAATAGAGTTTGACCCAATCATAGGCAACGTCGCCATAAAATTGCGTGTGTCCGAAGTAGCCGCGCGGGTCAATCAAAACCGGCTCGGTGTCGTGGCGGAGCATCATATTGCTAAACGTGCAGTCTCCGTGAATCAGTCGAAATTCTTCGGGCATGTACTGCATAACGAGCCGCTCGCATTCTTCCTTGCAGAAAAAAATATTTCGACACTCGCGCCCGTTAATCGTGACGGTTTTATCATTGGCGAAGGGCACAAGATTACGAACTTTCTCCAGCCGCTTGTAAGTCTTGCCAATATATGCGTCGAAGTAACTTTCCCTGTCCGCCTTCGCGCACGCGAGCTTGTGAACGTTTTGCAAGCAGTCAACTATTTTTTTCAATATATAACGTTTCTGCGCGTCGGGAATGTAATTGTACTCGTAAATATTTTGCCCGTCGATAAACTCCATTGTCAGCGGCTCGAAGTCGTAAATCGTCGGAATGTTGTCGAAGTCCTCGCGCTGAATTTTTTTATACCACGCGATTTCCTTCTTGGCAAGCTCGCGCCCCTGCTCGTCGATGCCGCGCTTAATGACCTTATCGCCCGCGACGGTTATTTGATTGAACGGGCGGCAACGCATTTGCGGCAACTTGCTCCACTCGCTGTAAAGCCCGTACTCTTTGGTATTTTTGAGCGGCTGTTCTTCAAAGACAAAATTTTTTTCCTTAAGCCAACGAACGAACTCGCCACTTTGCGGAACGTCCGCGACAGAATTTTTGTTTTGGAAAATAAAATAGCCCGCGACCCCGTGTTCATAGCTCGGCTCCTCGAAAAATTCTCCGTCTCGATAAGACCAACGGCAAGAGAAGTCTCGCGAAATGCCGACGACATTTTTATCGGTGTCGGGCAGATTGTGTTCGTCGCCAAGAATCAAATCGCACCAGATCAGCAGAAATGGTTCATTATCGGGAATATGAGTCAAAGCCTCCGATATTCCCGCGCAGGTTCCGCTACCGTTAGCTTGGATCAGCTCAAAGTTGACTGGGGGGGGGCGAAAGTATAGAGATATTTTTTAAGCACGTCAAACTTGTAATCACCAATAATTATAAATTTTTTGTCCGAAAATTTTTTGAACAGGTGAAAAATCATCGGCAAGTTGTTGACGGGCACGAGGGCTTTAGGCTTGTTGCGCGTCAGCCGCTCCATTCGCGAGCCTTTGCCGCCCGCCTGCACGACAACATATTTTAAATCCATTACGCTCCCTCCCGTTCAACCGCGCCGAGAATCTTTTCAAGCAAATGTTCATAATTAAGAGATAAGTCCCTGCCAAATATTCTATTGTCTAAAATTAAATTGTCGATAGAGGATAAGTTCTTCTGTTGAAGAAAAATTTTAAGTCGTTCCCATTCATTAGCATTTAAAATATAAAAAGCTCTTCCATTAAGATGACTATAATCAAATTTCAAATCGTAATACCAAAGTTCCATGCCGGTAAGTACGTACAGGAGCCGTGCGTTTGTGAAGGCAAGCAGGTCGAAAAGTCCGCTCCTCATCCCGATAAAACAGTTGACTTTCTCGGCAAGATATATCACTTCACTAAAGGTCGTAGTCATGGGCGCAGTACCTTGTATGACTTTTTCGCGCGGATTTGAGACGTTTGTATAAAGAACATAATCTTTGCCGATAAGCTCGGTTGCCAATCTTGCCCAGAAAGTTTCATCTAAGTTTGAAATGGAATTAGCGTACGGCGCAAGGATTATCGTATGCTTTTTATTTAAAAAATACTTGTCGTGTAGACGTTGCTTTTGATAAATTGAAGGCGGCTCCATAAGCGGTGGAATCAACTCCGTCTCCAATGGCAAACCGAAGACACTTTTTCTATAATTGTTTATGAAAGACTCATTACCATCCCAACCGTCTACTTGTCCTTCATGAAAGTGTCCGTAAATGTAATTATCGGTCTCGTATTCGCAGGTTGCGCATATATATTCTCGAATAAAATCCATAAGTAACTGCGGAATATATCTAACCTCCGCCACACCGACAAAGTTCAAGCCGCAATTCGCAAACCTGTCGCGCACAATCAATATGCAACTTTGCTTGCGCTTTTTCTTCAAAAGAGCATGGCACAAGCCGCCGTTGATTAGAAAATCTCCTAAATTGTACGGGCAAAAAACGTAGAGAGTATTTTTGTTCGCGGTCATGTGGCGAATCAGCTGTCGTGCAAACTCCATAGAATCCATAAGCATTCTCCTTTCCTTATTGCGATTTAGCGGGGCATTTCGTTATCTCCGCCGAGAATTCCTGCATGAAATTTATTATCAAAAAGCTTGACAGGGGAATTGGTTAAGATTATCATTTGGGCAGTTTTAGGAGAGACAAGAGAGCCGACAAAAACTTTTTGGAGGTTTTCTAGATGAAGAAAAAAATCTGCGCGGCATTGACAGCGGCGTTGTTTATCGGAGCAGGTTCAAGCGCAATGGCGGCGACGAATCCTTTCAGCGACGTACCAGCGGGGCACTGGGCTTATCAATCGGTTGCGAAACTGGCGGCGGCGGGTGTCGTGGAAGGTTATGGCGACGGCACCTATCGCGGCGACAGAAATATCACCCGTTACGAAATGGCTCGAATGGTCGCAAAAGCTATGGCGAAGAATCCGAGCGGCGCGAATAAGGCTGAACTCGACAGATTAGCGGCGGAGTTCCGCGACGAACTTGACGCACTGGGCGTTCGCGTTGCCGAGCTTGAGAAGTACGCCGACAAAGTTATCTGGCACGGCAAAATCGAATACACCTACGAAAATGTTCGCACCGACCCCGAAAAGACTGGTCACAAGCACAAGGAGACCGCCAACGGCTTTATCTTCCGCTTGGAGCCGACGGCGGAGGTCAATAACCATTGGACGGTTAACGCCCGCATCGACGCCGAAGCCGACATGAAAGATGATACCTCAACCGATTTCAATCTTGTGCGCGGCTGGGCGGAAGGTGACTACGACAAGTTCAACGTCAAGGTTGGTAAATTTGAATTCTGTCCTGAGCCGGAGTTCGGGCTTTTATGGGATACGGAAATTTCGGGCGCGTCGTTGACCGTCGGGAGCAAGTGGCAATTCAACGCGACAGGCGGTCGTCTCTCTGATGACAAAGTTGGCGGCGGAGCTTGGGGCGAGAATTTCTCGGAGGCAGATCCTTCGACGGCGGTTGGCTTGAGAGTGGACTACGATCAAGGCGAAACTGGTTTCTTCGGCGGCGCGGGTTGGTATCTCGTTAAGGACGACGATTTTAGAAATGCGGTTGAGGAAGTTGACGGCGAGGAATTTACAAGTCCTAACTACGCCTACAACAAAAACGGCAAGGAAAATAAGGCTAACATTTGGACGGTCAATCTCGGCTACAAGTTCAGTGAGCTGTTGAGTGTTAAGGGCGCGTATGCTCAAAATACCAAAGCCGATTACGAGAATAAATCTTGGCACGCCGAACTTGGCTACGGCGACTACGACGACGCACGCGAAAAAGGGCAGTGGGCGGTTTATGCTGGCTATCGCAAATATGGCACGAATGTTTCTTTTGCTCCGACGGAAGATGACGCACTGCGCGGCACTCGCGGTTGGGTAGTCGGCGCATCGTGGGCACCCGCTAAAAATATCGGTTTCCTTGCCAAATACTTCAACGGCAAATACATTACGGGTCACGGCGACGCCGAGAAAATCTTTGGGCGCGTCGAGTTCTTCTTCTAAATTGGCAAGGCTTAAACAAAAAACACCTCTCAAATTTCGGGAGGTGTTTTTTCTCTGACGTCCGCGCAGATTTTACTTGACCAATTTTTTGCCGCTGATGTGATAAGCATTACCGTTAACGTTGAAACTGGTCGCCGTGAAATCTTTGAGCGTGATAGCATTGGAAGTCGAGCCAACCTTGAAATAAATTTCGCCTTTGGACTTGTTGTAAGACGTGGAGAAATTGCCGGTGATTTTAAGCATGTCGTTGTTCTCGAAACCGTAAATGACATCGTTGCCGTCGCCGCTTGCATAGATAAAAGTATCTTTGCCGGCGTCGCCCCAAAGTGAATCATTTCCTTTACTGCCGCGAAGAGTATCGTTGCCCGCGCCGCCGGAAAGTGTATCGTTCTTGGAACCGCCCACGATTGAATTTGCGAGCTTGTTACCCGTGATTTTAATAGCCGTCGTCCGAGCGGAGGCGTCTGCTATCTTAATAGCCGAGCTGAGCG
>CAMYWI010000112.1 GCA_947302675.1 uncultured Selenomonadales bacterium
CCCACGGCTTAGAAGGCCGTTGCTCTATCCAACTGAGCTACGAGCGCAAAACTTTTTTAAATCGCGCAGATTATACTAGCCTATAAAATTTTTGTCAACGATTAAATCAGCAAATCATTGCCGCGCAGATATTTTATAAAGGCGTCGAAGATTTTTTCGTTGCGGGAAAGAATATCCTCTTCCGTGAAGTCGTCGCGCGTCTCGGCAAGCCCGCGCAGTTCCAAATTAAACGTGCCGAGCTTAGACTTGCCGTCGCCGAGATAAAAAATTCTCTTGTCGACGAAAGAATTATCCGCAATTTTTTTATTTATATTCTCTTCCAAGAGAGCCTTGTTTCCCAAAAACTCCAGCGCGTCCGGATTTTTAAGCGGCTGAAAACTTTCGTGACGATTCTTCGCAAAAATATGTTCGATTTGCAATTTGATTTCGCGCGTCGGAAGTTCCTGTGCAGGATTTTGAAAAGTCCACCACGCCAATATCATTCGCGTTACGGATTTACTGTTGCTGAATTTCATTTCTGCCAATCGTCCGCGAAAAATTTTTTCTTGCGGCTTAAACTGCTTGTCAAATTCGAGCGGATCGCCGCGAAAAATATCTTTGAACTCCAAAACAAACGGACGACGAATATTATTTTTGCCAAAGTCCATGACGGCGTTCATTAAAATCATTGCCGTAACCCTGTCCAGGAAGTTGCAAAATTTTTCCTCTTCGAGGTCGCGATTGCTCATGAAGTAAAGCGAAACTACATAACCCCACACGCTGTAAGGCGAATAACTCAACACATACAGGCGTTTCAAAACTTGCGGCGAGAATCTTTCGGCGCGGTCGGCTATGTCATCCCAAAACTTTGCGAGCGTATCCAAATCCTTAAAAGTTTCTTCGCCAAGCAAAATTTCATAGTTGTTTTTAGCGTAGAAGTCGCGCATGTCGGCAAAAGTGTCGCTGATATTTTTGTTTTCCTTTATTGCACGTTTAGTCTTGGCGTAATACATGTAGCGCATAAATAAATCGTCGACGGGCGTACCCTTGCGCGGGTGAAAGTTTTTGTTGCACAGCTCCGCCAAAGTCTTCCACCGTTTTATAAATTTTTCTTTAGATTGCTTGCCGTCTCGTGAGAAAAATTTATAAAACTGCGCCTTGAAAATGTCCGCGTCGGAGAGCGGCATACCTCTATCATTGAGCGTCGTGAAAATCCTGAGCGCGGTATTCTGATTGTCCGCCTCAATCGGCAAGAGAATGCAGTTGTTCAAAATCCTCATCGGCAGATAAGAAAAGTTATCGGGGTTCTCTTCCTTGAAAGCCGCAATCCATTTCGTGAACAGACGATAGTTGACGGAGTAATTGCTCGGATTTTTATCAGTCGCCGCGCCCGTTTCCAAAATCTTTTTGAACTCGGCAATATCCTCGTCGGAGGCGACTTCGGATTTAAATTTGAGGCTCGTCTTGTCGACGTTCCCGAACTCGTCACCGTTCCAAATGCATTTCCCGATACTCGCCAAAATATTTTCCTTATTCTTGCAGTCAATCTTTTCAAACTCCACGTAGAAGGCGCGGAGCATGAGCAGAAAAGTTATCAGCCGCTGTTGCCCGTCAATAACTTCGCTCTCGTAATAATCGTTTTGGAAAGTTAAAATCGTGCCGAGAAAATATCTGTCGTTGCTTGCGTTAAAGGCGTGGTCAATCGGGAAGGCGAAGGACAAAATATCGTCCCAAAGCGTTTCGCATTGCTCGCGCTCCCAAGAATACGGTCGTTGATAATCGGGAATTAGGAACTTGGGCTTGTTGGGGTCGTTGAGAATTTGGCTGATAGTTTTTTGTTCCGCGTTGAGTTGCTTTGCCATTAAAAATCTCCTTACAAGTCGAGTGCGAGAATTTTTGCGGTGATTTCGTCGAGTTGCTCGGCGGTCGGAAGATTGGCGATGCGAATTTTATCCAAGATAATTTCGACGCCCGCCGTCTTGAGTTCGTCCTCAACCAAGCCGATACTTTGACCGCCCCAACCGTAGCTGCCGAACGCAAAGCCCTTGTGATTGACGGGACGCAAGCCCTTCAAGTAGCAAAGGAACGCGGCAATCGTCGGCATCATTTGGTTGTTAATCGTCGGCGAGCCGACCGCAAGATATTTGCTCGTGAAAATGTCGGTGACAATGTCGGAAAGCGGCGTCGCCTTGATGTCGTAAAACGCGGCGGGAATATTTTTCTGCGCGAAGGCTTCAGTAATCGTCTGCGCCAAAATCTCCGTCGAATGCCACATGCTGTCGAAGACGACGACCGCGCGTTCCTCGACTTCGCCCGCGCTCCGCTTTTTGTAGCAGTCAAGAATCTTGTCGATGTGCTTGCGCCAGATGACGCCGTGCCCCGTCGCAATCATTTTAATTTCCAAACCGCCCAGAGCTTTTAACGCGGTCTGCGCCTGCTTGCCGAACGGCATTAAAATGTTCGCGTAATATTTCTTCGCCTCGCGCAGAATCGTTTCAAGATTATTCTCGTCGTCAAAGCGCATGGAAGTTGCCAAGTGTTCGCCGAACGCGTCGTTGCTGAAAAGAATTTTATCTTCGGGGCAGTAAGTGACCATTGAATCGGGCCAATGGAGCATGGGCGTCGGGACAAATTTCAAAGTTCTCTTGCCGATAGAAAGTTCGTCGCCCGCCTTGACCGCGCGATAGTTCAACTTGCCGTAACGATTAGTCAAACCCTTTAAGCCGTTGGGATTCGTCGTAATAATCTCGGCGTTGGGAGCGAGGGCGGCAACTTCTTTCAACGCGCCGCTGTGATCCGGCTCGACGTGGCTTGAGACGATAAAATCAATCTGCGCGGGGTCGACAACCGACGCAATGCGCGAAATCAACTCGTCCTTAAAATTTATCTTCGCCGTGTCAATGAGCGTGATCTTGTCGTCGAGAATCAGATAGGCGTTGTAAGTCGAGCCGCGCGAAGTTTCGTAGCCGTGAAAATTTCTCATGCTCCAATCGACCGCGCCCACCCAAAAAATATCGTCGCTGATTTGAATCGCCTTGTTGTTCATGTCAAAACCTCCAAAGTTTTTTGCAAATCTTAGCACACTTGACGCGCCTTTACAAACTTTATTATAATCGCCGGCGAAGGAGGCTTTCAAATGGAGATTAAAAAAGTTTCTGACGGCTCGGCGTTGACGCTTTACATCAGCGGACGCCTCGACGCCGTCACCGCTCTGGAGCTTGATAAAAATTTGCAGGCGACGCTCGCCAACGTGACGGACTTGACCGTTGACCTTAAAGACGTGGAATACGTTTCATCGGCGGGCTTGCGTATTTTGCTCAAAACTCAAAAGCGCATGGACCGGCAAGGCTCAATGAAAATCCGCAACATCCGCGACAACGTCCGCGAGGTTCTGGATATGACCGGCTTTAGCGACTTTCTGACGATTGAAGACAACAAGAAGGCAAAGTTCTCCGTGAGTTTTTGAAATGCAATCGATTAAAATTCACGGACTCGGCTCGTCGGGAGAAGGCGTGGGCAAACTCGACGGGCTGACGGTTTTTGTAGAAGGCGCATTGCCCGGCGAAGAAGTCTTGGCGGAGATTGAGACGCGCAAAAAAAATTACGCGGTCGCGCGGCTCGTCGAAGTCGTCAAGAGTTCTGCGGAGCGCGTGGAGCCGTTTTGCCCGCTATATAAAGATTGCGGCGGCTGTCAACTTCAACACTTGAGTTATCCCGCGCAGTTGAAGTGGAAACGTCAACAGGTCGTCGACGCGGTTGAACGAATCGGCAAGCTCGGCGGCGTCGAAGTCTTTGACACGCTCGGCATGGAAAATCCTCTGCGCTATCGCAACAAAATGCAATTTCCGGTTGGAAAAAATTTGCAAATCGGTTGCTACGCTCGCGGCAGTCACAAGATTATCGACGCGCCCGCCTGCATGATTCAAAACGTCGGCAACGATAAAATTCTCGCCGCAGTCCGCAACGTCGCCAAGAAATTTAATCTTCAACCCTACGACGAAGACACGCGCAAAGGTTTTCTCCGCCATGTTATGGGCAGGGTCGGCAGTGACGGCGAGTTGATGATTGTCCTCGTCACCGCCACGAAAAATTTCCCCAATGAAAAAAATTTTGTCCGCGCCTTGCGCAACGAACTGCCGGAGGTCACGAGCATTCAACAAAACGTCCAGACTTTCCATAACAACGTGATTCTCGGTCGCGACACCAAAGTTTTATTCGGCAAGCCGACTATCCATGACAAAATCGGTGGCTTGAGCTTTAACATCTCGGCGCGAAGTTTTTTCCAAGTCAACACTGCGCAGGCGGAAGTTCTTTATAAGACCGCGCGAGACTTCGCCGAACTGCGCGGGCATGAATCGGTTATCGACGCTTACTGCGGCACGGGAACGATTAGCTTGTTCGTTGCGAAGAAAGCGCGGAAGGTTATCGGCGTCGAAGTTGTAAGTTCCGCCATTGCCGACGCGAAAAAGAATGCTCGCGAAAATAATATCCGCAACGCTGAATTTATCGTCGGCGACGTCGTGAAAGTCTTGCCGAAAATTTCTGAGGCGGACGTCGTGACTGTCGACCCGCCCCGCGCAGGTTGCGATAAAAAAGTTTTGGAGACTTTCGCCACAATGCGCCCCGATAAAATTATTTACGTCTCGTGCAACCCCGCAACGCTCGCCCGCGACTTGAATATCCTTGACGCGCTCGGCTATCTCACGAAAAAAATTCAGCCCGTCGACATGTTCCCGTTCACGTCGCACGTCGAGAGCGTCGCGCAGATTTTACTTGACAACTAAAACCAAATTGTTTATCATGCGCAAAGCTTAACAAGAAATTTAAGAGTGATTCGATAACGAAAGCTCGTAAGTTCAACTGCGGTTGAGTTTGCGGGCTTTTCGCCGTTGAAGGAGGCACTATCATGAGTAAAAATTATAAGTTCGAGACTCTGCAACTGCACGTCGGGCAGGAAAAGGCTGACCCCGTCACCGGAGCACGCGCCGTCCCGATTTATCAAACGACATCTTATGTCTTCAACGACTGCCAACACGCGGCAGATTTGTTCGCTTTGAAGGCGGCAGGAAATATTTACGGACGCTTGACCAATCCCACGCAAGAAATTTTTGAGAAAAGGATTGCGGCGTTGGAAGGCGGCGCGGCGGCTTTGGCAGTGGCGAGCGGCGCGGCGGCTGTCACCTACGTTGCTCAAGCTCTTGCCCAGCAAGGTCATCATATCGTTGCGGCGACCACGATTTACGGCGGCACCTTCAATCTTTTTGAACACACTTTGCCCGCGTTCGGCGTCGAGACGACTTTTGTTGACCCGACAAAGGGCGTTGAAGTTTTCGAGGCGGCTGTTAAGGACAACACGCGCTTTATCTTTATCGAGTCCGTCGGCAACCCCAACGCCACGCTGATTGACATTCAAGCCGTCGCCGACATTGCGCACAAGCACAAAATTCCGCTCGTCATTGATAACACGTTCGCCACGCCGTATCAGATTCGCCCGTTTGAACTCGGCGCGGATATTGTCGTCCACAGCGCGACTAAATTTATCGGCGGGCACGGCACGACACTTGGCGGCGTCATCGTCGAGAGCGGCAAGTTTGACTGGGAAAAGTCTGGCAAGTTCCCGCAACTCGTCGAACCCAATCCGAGCTATCACGGCGTCAGCTTTTA
>CAMYWI010000113.1 GCA_947302675.1 uncultured Selenomonadales bacterium
TTAAAAGCACTTTTGATAAAATTAAACTAAAAAGGAGGAATTCATTATGCCACACCCTACATCGCGAGAAAAAAGTCGTTCGACGGAGCTACCTACATTCAACGAATTGCTTTATGGACAAGTAAAAGACGTGCAAGAGCGCATTGACCGCGTGGAAAAAAGTCTTGACCGAGTGAATATTCGCCTTGACAGACAAGACGCCCGAATGGACAAGCTCGAAGAAAAATTGGAAACAACGCGGCGAGAATTAAACGCCCGCATGGACAAGCTCGACGGCAAAATCGACAGACTCGCGGACAAAATCGACGCAATGCACAACGAGTTGAAGTCTTCGACGGGGCACATTTCCATTGCAAACATCTCGACGGTCGGCATTGCGCTCGGCGTTCTTTATTCTATCCTTTCAAAATAAATTACAGGAGGAAAAAATTTTATGGCTACTGAAAAATTGGAGTTCCAAGCCGAAACTAAGCGTCTGCTCGACTTGGTTGTCAATTCCATTTACACCAACAAGGAAATTTTCCTGCGCGAGCTGATTTCCAATGCAAGCGACGCGCTCGACAAGCTCAGAATCGAATCTTTGACCAACAAAAATCTTTTGGAAGGCGACGAGAGCTTTGAAATTTTCGTTGTCCCCGACGAAAACACCAAAACTATCACAATCAGCGATAACGGCATCGGCATGACGCGCGACGAGGTCATTAACAACATCGGCACCATCGCCAAGAGCGGCACTAAAGATTTTCTCGACAAAATCCGCGAATCATCTAACGCCGCCGCGCAGGAGCTTATCGGTCAATTCGGCGTCGGCTTTTACTCCGCGTTTATCGTCGCGGATAAGGTTGAGCTGATTACTCGCAAGGCGGGCACTGATTCCGCAGTCAAATGGACTTCCGACGGCGCGGGCGAGTACGAACTTGAAGATTTTCAGAAAGATTCGCGCGGCACGACCATTGTTCTCCACCTCAAGAAAGAATTTGACGGCGAAAACGTCAACGACGAATACAATTTCACCGACATTTACGAGATTGAACGCCTTATTAAAAAATACTCCGATTTCGTGCGCTATCCCATTAAAATGAGTTTTGAAATTAAAAATAAGCCCGAAGACGAGCCGACGATTGAAGTCCGCACTGTCAATTCCATGAAACCGCTCTGGACGCGCTCAAAATCCGAGATTTCCCGCGAAGAATACGACGAATTTTTTAAACAGCAACTGCACGAGTGGGAATCGCCGCTTGAAATTTTCCACGTCAAGGCGGAGGGCACTTTTGAATATACCGCACTTGTTTGCATTCCGAAAAAAGCCGCGCCGAACCTTTACTACTCCGATTATGAGGCGGGACTTCAACTTTATTCGCGCCACGTCTTCATAATGGACAAGTGCAAAGATTTCTTGCCGGATTGGCTGCGGTTCATGAAAGGTTTGGTCGATTCGCCTGACCTGCCGCTGAATATTTCGCGCGAACTCCTCCAGAAAAGCACGGAAGTTAAAGTTATCGGCAAGGCGTTGGAAAAAAATATCCTCAAGCAACTTGCCAAGCTCCTCAAGGACGAACGCGACAAGTACGAGGAATTTTGGGCGCAATTCGGCAAGTCGCTCAAAATCGGCGTCTATAACAGCGTCTTCGACAGCAAGGCTAAGGACAATTTGAAGGATTTGCTCCTTTTCCAAACGTCTAAGGACGGGAAATTTGCAACGCTTGCCGAGTATGTCGAGCGTATGCCCGATTTCCAGCAAAATATTTACTTCGCGGTCGGCAAAAGCTCTGCGGCGATTGAACAGCTCCCGCAAATGGAACTTCTGCGCGAGCGTGGGCTTGAAGTCCTTTATCTGACCGACCCCGTTGACGAATTTACGATTGATGTCCTGCACGAGTACGCAGAAAAGCATTTTCAATCGATTACGCGCGAGAACTTTCACCTTGACGACGCCGAGTCGCAAAAAGTTAAGGCGGAAGTCGAAGAAATTGCCAAGACGCGCGAAGATTTGCTCAAAGACGTTAAAGAGGCAATCGGCGGCGACGTTAAGGAAGTGCGCTTGACTTCGCAACTAAAAACTGGCGCGGTTTGCCTCGTCACGGGCGAGGGCGGTCCTTCGCTGTCAATGGAAAAAACTTTCGCCGCAATGAACAATCCAATGTTCAAAGCGACGCAAATCCTTGAACTCAACCCCAATCACGCCGTGTTTAAGAAGTTGGAAAGCCTCCACGCGCTCGGAAAGGACAATCAAGCCTTCAAAGACCTGTGCACGACGCTTTACTCGCTCGCGTTGCTGATTGAAGGCGTCATGCCCGACAATCCCGCCGACCTCGCCAACAAAGTCACCGACCTTTTGACCAGATAAATATCTTTGCAAAAAAATTCGCCCTCGCGCGTTGCGGGGGCTTTTTTAGTCTCGCGTTGTAATCACTCCGGCAGTTGGTCGAGCAGTTTTAACTTTGTGCCGTCGACGAAAATTATTTCCGTAACCTCAATGTGAATGTCTTTCTTGCGTAGCCCGTGCTTCATGGCGTCGACGTCCGCGCGGACGAACGGATTTAAAGTTTTGGTCACGTCGAAAGTTTGAATGCCCTGCGGCGCGTCAAGCATGTCAATCGCGAACGGCGTAAAATTTTCCTTGCCGTCCTTGCCTAGAATAATCACGTTGCCGACGACTTTATCAAGCGGCTTGGCGGAGTAAACGTCGCACTTGAGCGAGATGTTGAGCGTCTTGGAAAAGCCGTACTCGTCGCCGTCCGAACTCTTGACCTTGAAACTTTTGACTTTAAAAATCTCGTCCATTTGCCGAGCAATCGGCGCGTTCAATGAATCGAGCTTGCGACGCAACGCGCTACGATAAGCATTGTAATAATCTTCAAAGCCTCGCGCGTTCGTGATTCGCCAATTAACTTCTGGCGCAGGTTCAAGCTCAACCTCAAGCTCAAAGCTGAATTTCATTTCCGCGTTGTAGAAAATAATCGACGAAGTTACCACGTTGCCGACGGCGTGCGGCATGGTGTAGCTTTTAATCTCGCAAGAGGCGACGCCCGATTTTTTAAAAAAGTTTTGCGCGTTGGCGGGGTTGTCAGGGAAAGTGACGTTGCCCGTCAAAATGTATTCGTCCAAAGCCGCCCGCGCAGAGTTCATAAATTCGGGCTTGAGCTGATTTTCGTAGCGGCTTTGAAGTTCAGCTGTTGAATAAGCCGTCGGAAGAATCTCCGAATTAATTTGCTCGGTCAAAATTTCTCGCGCGGCAATCTCGATAATCGCGTCCGTGTCGACGTACTTTTTAAAAGCCGCGACGTCGTGACTTTCGAGAGCCTCGCGGGCAAGTCGGAGCGTGTTAATCGGCTTATCATTGAGCCGTTGCAAGTTCTGCTGAATACCAAGCCCCACGACGCCAATCAAAATCAAAAAAATTCCCAACGCCACAAAAAATTTTCTAGTGTTCATTTAATCAAGTCCGGTCTGCGTGTGCGTGTTAAGTTCAGTGCTTGAGCTGTGCGCCATTTTTTTATCTCGGCGTGGTTGCCCGACAACAGTACTTCGGGCACGAGTTTTCCCTCGAACTCTCGCGGGCGCGTGTACTGCGGAAAGCCCAACATGCCGTCGAAAAATGAATCGGTCGCCGCCGACTCCGCCGATCCTAAGACGTTCGGGAGCATTCGCGCCACCGCGTCGACGATAACCATTGCAGGAAGTTCGCCGCCCGTCAACACGTAGTCACCGATTGAAATTAACTCGTCGGCAAGGTCATAAATCCGCGAGTCAAAGCCTTCGTAATGACCGCAGATAAAAATAATCTGGTCGAGCGCGGCGAGTTCCTTTGCTTTGGCTTGAGTGAAGACTTCGCCGCTTGGGTCAGTGATAATAATTTTGCGCGAAAGATTTTCCTCTGATTTGCTCAACACGTCGCGAACGGCAAGATAAACGGGTTCGGGCTTTAGAACCATGCCCGCGCCGCCGCCAAACGGCGAGTCGTCAACTTGCCTGTGCTTATCGAAGGCGAAGTCGCGCAGTTGCGTGAACCGTATCGACAAAATATTTTTCTCGACGGCGCGTTTGATTATGCTTTCGCCGAAGACACCGCCGAACATTTCTGGAAACAAAGTTATAATGTCAATAAGCATTTGAATCAACCAAAATTTTCTGCGCGGCAATGTCAATCGACGTAACGACGGATTTTAGGGCGGGTATCAAAATATTTCCGTCGACCTCGAAAACGTCATTGCTGCCAGTCTTTAAAACGTTGGTGACCGTGCCGAGCCTTTTCTCGCCGTCGAAGACTTCACAGCCGATAACGTCGAAAATATAAAACTCGCCGTCGTCGAGCGGCGCGGCGTCTTTCCTATCGACCGTCAGAAATTTATTCGTCAATGCCCGCGCAGATTCGCGACTGTCAACGCCCGCGAACTTCATAAAGATCTGCCCGTTGATGTGCTTGACTTCCTCCACGCGAAAAATTTTCCCGCCGACAGAAATTTGCTTTAGGTCGTCGAAACGCCCTTCAAAATCTGTCAGCGGAATTATTTTCAACGTGCCGTCGAGTCCGCGAGCCGCCCCGACTTTCCCGACGATTATTTCTTTAACTTCTGATTGCAATGATCTTGTCATCTTCTACCAAAATTTCAACGTTCATGGCGTCGCGCAGGTTGTCGCCGATTTTCAACTCAACTTGCCGTTCGGTCGTGCCCTGAAGAATTTCCGCGCCCAGTGCCAATTTCTCGAAGGTCTCCTTGCGACGGTGAGCTTCGTCCAAACGACCTTGACGCGGAGCCATTTCGCCGCTGAAAAAGTGTCTTATCTGCGCCTCGTGCTCCGGACTCTTTTCAAGCTCGCGTTGCATGTCGATATTTATCTGCTTGAGTTCGAGTTCCATTTGCTCGGCGACTTTGACCGCCTCATCGACGAGACGCGCGCGCAATTTCTCCGTGAGCTTTGCCTTGACCGTAACCGGCACCGTCATTGTGATTTTGTTCATGTGAATTCCTCCCAAAAAATCTTGAAAAGTAGCGGTTCGTCGCAACCCGGTCGCCCAAGGATGGGCGACCGCGCCGCGTTTGAACAGGATGTTCAAGCGGCGTTGAAACGCCCTTTCTTTTGCATACTTTTCTTTGGGCGTAGCAAAGAAAAGTATGTTAATAAAAATAAATGAATAGATTAAGCCAACTCAGCGCGACGAGCCGTAAAAAACAAAAAGGCGGCAAGCCTTAACTGCTCACCGCGCCGACTTTGTCATTCGATGTCAACTGAAACTTTTTTCTTCTCACGTGTTGCGGCGGACTTGACTATGGTACGAATCGCCTTCGCAATCCGCCCCTGTTTGCCAATGACCCTGCCCATATCTTCCTTCGCGACGTGCAGTTTTAAGATAGTGCGCTCTTCTTCTTCGACCGCCTCAACTTGCACCTCTTCGGGTTTTTCGACAAGTGCTTTTGCCAGCACCGTTACAAGTTCTTGCATGATCTTTTACCTCAACTAGTCTGTTAAATGATTACTTCGCAGCTTGCGCCGCCTTACGCTCGTCGTGGATTTTTTTCATGATGCCCTTTTTGCTAAGGAGCGAGCGAACTGTATCGGTCGGCTGTGCTCCGTTTTTAATCCAGCCGATAACTTTTTCCTCGTCGACATTGACAATGGCGGGGT
>CAMYWI010000114.1 GCA_947302675.1 uncultured Selenomonadales bacterium
GTATGGAAATAATCGCGCCGCATTTGGAAGGGCTGACGCTCACCGACGACGAGAAAAAAATTTGCTCGCGAATAATTCACGCGTCGGGCGACGTCAGTTACGCGCCGATAATCAAAATTCACCCCGAAGCAATCGCGGCGGTTAAGGCGGCACTCCTGCGCGGCGCAAATATTTTTACCGATGTGGAAATGGTTCGACGCGGCATAAGTATTCGGACGTTCACGAAATTTGGCGGCGAAATTTTTTGCAAAGTCTCCGACGTCGACGTTCGCGAGTTCGCCAAGCGCGAGGGCATTACCCGTTCAATGGCGGCAATGAGAATTTTTGGCAAGCGTCTAAACAATGAGATCATAGCCATTGGCAACGCGCCGACTGCGCTCTTTGAAGTCTTGCGTCTCGTGCGCGAAGAAAATATTCGTCCCGCCGCGATAATCGGCGTGCCCGTCGGATTTGTGGGCGCGGCGAAGGCGAAGGCTGAACTCATTGCGCAAAAAGAAATTCCCTATATCACGGTCGAGGGCACAAAGGGCGGCAGTTCAATCGCGGTTGCCGCTGTCAATGCAATCCTCTACATTCTCGACAACTCGCGAGGTCTCAATGAAAAGTAGGGACAAGGGACAAGGGACAAGGGACGAGAATTTTCCAAGAATAGTAATTGCGGCGACGTCGAGCGGCTCCGGCAAGACGACGATAACTGTCGGACTGCTTGCCGCGCTGAAGGCTCGCGGGCTTGACGTTCAATCTTATAAAATCGGTCCCGATTATATCGACACGGGCTGGCATGAACTCGCGAGCGGCAAAATTTCTCACAACCTCGACAGTTGGCTTGTCGGCTCCGATAAGCTCAAGGAGATTTTTGCGGCGACGGCGAGCGGCGCGGACATTTCGATTATCGAAGGCGTCATGGGACTTTATGACGGCGGGCGCGGCGGAATTTCTTCGACGGCTGAAATTTCCAAGCTCCTCAATGCGCCCGTGATTCTGGTTATCGACGCAAAAAGCATGGGGACTTCGGCGGCGGCAGTCGCGCTTGGTTTTCGCGAGTTCGACCACTCGGTAAATCTTGCGGGCGTGATTTTAAATCGGCTCGGCTCCGATTCGCATAAAAAAATTATCGTCGATGCATTGGACACGCTCGGCATAAAATGTTTTGGCGCAGTCAAACGCAACGACGAATTTATTTTGCCCGAACGTCATCTCGGCTTGGTTCCAACAATGGAAAATAATTCTGCCGACGTGATTCAGAAAATCTGCGCGGCTGTCGAAAGGCAAGTTGACGTTGACGCGCTGATTGCCCTTGCGAAAAATGCTCCGCCAATTCCAAACTCCTCTAAAACCTATAACCTAAAACCTAAAACTTTAAAAATCGCTGTGGCACGTGACGAGGCGTTCAACTTTTACTACGGCGAAAGTCTCAGCGAACTAGAGAAACGCGGCGCGGAAATAGTTTTCTTCAGCCCGCTCAACGACGAACACTTGCCCGAAAATATTTCCGGCTTAATTATCGGCGGCGGCTTTCCAGAAATGTTCGCGGCGCGTCTTGAACAAAATAAAAATCTCCGCGCAGAAATTTTCAATGCGGCGAACGCTGGCTTGCCGATTTTCGCGGAATGCGGCGGTTTCATGTACTTGATGAAAAATCTGATTGACTTCGACGGCAAAAGCTTTGAAATGTGCGGCGTGCTTGACGGCGCGGCGACCATGACGAATAAACTTCAGAGCGTCGGCTATGTCGAGGCTGAAATTTTGCACGACTGCGCGATTGGCAAGGCGGGCGATAAAATTCGTGCGCATGAATTTCATTTCTCAACCGCTGAGACTTCCGACGAAAAAATTTTTAAATGCACGCGCATGAGAACTGGCAAGGAATATTTTGCGGGCGCGGTCAAAAAAAATCTCGTCGCGTCTTATTTGCATATTCACTTCGCCGGCAGTCCGAGCGCGGCTAAAAGTTTCGTCGACGCTTGCAAAAAGTTTTTTGCAGGAAAATTTTTGGCGCGGCAGAATCAACTAGCGGTTAAGGTAACACGGAAGGAGAAAATTTTATGGACAATGCAGTAAAAATCGGACTGTTGGGCGCGGGCACAATCGGCGGCAGCGTCATTGAGGTTTTGAAAAATAATCGCGATATAATCACGCAGCGGGCGAACACCGAAATTCAAATCAAAAATATTCTCGTCCTGCCGCATGAAATTCCTAAGCTCCAAGAGGCGGGACTTCCCGCCACGAGCAACTACGACGAAATTTTGAACGACCCCGAAATTAAAATCGTCGTCGAACTCATCGGCGGCATTAAGCCCGCGAAGGATTTTATTCTTAAAGCAATGGCGCACGGCAAAAACGTCGTCACCGCCAACAAAGATGTTGTGGCGCAATTCGGGCATGAACTCTTCGAGGCGGCGGACGCCAATCAAATTGACTTCCTGTTCGAGGCGGCGGTCGGCGGCGCAATTCCAATTATCATGCCGCTGAAACGTTCCTTGACCGCAAACAAAATCACGGAGGTTTTGGGCATTGTCAACGGCACGACAAATTACATGCTGACCAAAATGAGCGACAGCGGCGCGGATTACGATACCGTTCTTAAAGAGGCGCAGGCTCACGGCTACGCGGAGGCAAATCCCGCCGCCGACGTTGAGGGAAAGGACGCCGCCCGTAAGATTGCGAGTCTTGCGTCGATTGCCTTAAACAGCCGCGTCAAGTTCGAGGACGTCTCAATGGAAGGCATTACCAAAATCACGCCCGAAGATATTTCTTACGCCGCCGAGCTTGGCTACGTCGTGAAACTTTTAGCGGTCGCGCGTCACAGCGAGCTTGGAATTGATGTTCGCGTCAATCCCGTTTTCCTTGCCAAAACTCATCCGCTTGCGGCGGTCAGCGGCGTCCTGAATGCAATTTTCGTGCGCGGCTATCCGATTGAAGAGGCAATGTTCTTTGGACCCGGCGCGGGCAAGCCGACTGCCTCCGCCGTCGTCAGCGACATTATCGAAATCGCTCGCGGTCTCGGACGCAATTCGGCGGGGCGTTTCGGCTGCACCTGCTATCACAAGACCCCGATTTGCCCCGTCGAGGAAACTGTCTCGTCGTATTACATTCGCCTGCTCGTCGACGACCAGCCGGGCGTTTTGGGCAAAATCGCGACGACCTTTGGCAATGTCGATGTCAGCTTGAAATCGGTCGTGCAGACTAAGGCGGAACTCAAAGACCACGTGGAAATTGTCGTCATAACGCACAAGGTCAAGCACAAAAACATTTTGGCGGCGCAAACGGCGTTGAAGATTCTTTCCGTCGTCGATGAAATTTTCAATGTGATTCGCGTCGAGTGAGTGCCATGAAGAAAAATATTCCAACCAACAGAAAATCGCTCAAGGCTTTGACGTTGAAAATGCGCCAGGAAAATCCGCCGCTCGATAAAAATTCTTGCCGCGCAGTCGTTCGCGTGCCTGGCACTTCCGCTAACTGCGGACCGGGCTTTGACTGCTTAGGCTTAGCGACGACGATTTATAATTATCTTGATTTGACGTTGCTCCGCGCGAATAAAATTATCGTCGAGTCGCGCGGCGCGGGGGCGGAAAGTATTCCGCGCGGCAGAAAGAATCTCGCATGGCAAGCCGTTCGCAGATTGTTGCAGGAAGTCAGGCGCGAGGACGAGTTCAAAGGCGCGATTATTCGCATGAAAAACAACGTGCCGATTTCGCGCGGCTTGGGTTCGAGTTCGACGGCGATTGTCGCGGGCTTGACGGCGGCAAATGAAATTCTCGGCTCGCCGCTCGACAAGAACGGACTTTTGCGCTTGGCGACGGAGATTGAAGGTCACCCCGATAACGTCGCGCCGGCAATTTTCGGCGGCTTTACGGTCAGCGTCATGCAGGGCGGCGAAGTTCAAACTTTTTCCTTCCTGCCGCGCATAAAATTAAAATTGGTCGTGGCGGTTCCGGAGTTTGAACTGTCGACGCGGCTCGCGCGAAAAGTTTTGCCGCGCAACGTCTCAATGAAGGACGCCGTTTTCAACGTCAGCCGCGCGTCAATGTTAATCGCGGCGTTGGTCGAGGGGCGCGAAGAATTTTTGCCAATCGCCTTCGACGACGCACTTCATCAGCCGTACAGAAAAAAATTGGTGCCAGGCATGAGCGAAGTCTTCACGGCGGCGCGAAATGCGGGAGCGTTCGGCGCGGCAATATCGGGCGCGGGTTCGTGCTTGATAGCGTTCACGTCGGCGGCGAGCGGCTTGGAAAGTAAAATCGCGTCGGCAATGGTCGAGACGTTCAAAGCTCATGACGTGCAAGCGAGTGCGTTGATTTTGGACGTCGACAGGCACGGCGCACAGATTTTAAAGCGCGAGTCATAAAAATTTAAAGCTAAGGGTGCGGTAAATGCCGCGCCTTTTTGCTTTGCAGGAATTTTTTTAGGCGGGCGCGAAATTTTCGTAAAAAATTTTCGAGGTGAATCCCAACGGTAGCGGCGAGCGGCTTGGAAAGTAAAATCGCATCGGCAATGGTCGAGACGTTCAAAGCTCATGACGTGCAAGCGAGTGCGTTGATTTTGGACGTCGACAGGCACGGCGCACAGATTTTAAAGCGCGAGTCATAAAAATTTAAAGCTAAGGGTGCGGTAAATGCCGCGCCTTTTTGCTTTGCAGGAATTCTTTAGAGCGGGCGCGAAATTTCCGTAAAAAAATTTTCGAGGTGACCTTCATGAGCGAAAGAAAAGAGATGACGGCTGAGGAAGTTTTAAAGAAATACGACAGCGAATCAAACACAATGGAATACACGGGCACAATGGCGAAAATAATTTCGGCAATCGCGATAAGTTTCTCGGTCTTCCAAATTTACACGGCGAGTTTCGGACTTTTGGACGCGCAGATTCAGCGGGCGATTCATTTGGGATTCGGACTTTGTTTATCGTTCCTGCTGTATCCGACAAAAAAATCTTGGCGACGCGATAAACTTCACCCGCTCGATTTAATTTTGGCGATAATGGGCGCGGCGGCTCCCGCCTACATCGTGATAAATTATCGCGAACTGATTTTGCGAGCGGCGTTGCCGACACCGACGGACGTAATTGTTGGCACGTTGGGAATTGTTTTAGTAATCGAGGCGGCGCGGCGCGTCGTCGGCATTCCAATGGTCTGTGTCGTTTTATTTTTTATCGGATATGCGTTCGCGGGACCGTACATGCCCGGATTGTTGGCGCACAGAGGCTTGACGCTGGATTATTTCGTGAGCCACGTCTACTTCACGACGGAGGGAATTTTCGGAATACCGCTGGGCGTGTCGTCGACGTTCATATTTTTGTTTATTTTATTCGGCGCGTACTTGGAAGGCACGGGGCTAGGGAAATTTTTTATCGACGTGGCAAATGCGGTTGCGGGTTGGGCGAGCGGCGGTCCTGCGAAAGTTGCCGTGCTCTCTAGCGGCTTAATGGGCACGGTCAGCGGCTCGTCGGTTGCAAACGTCGTTGGCACGGGTTCATTGACAATCCCCATGATGAAGAAACTCGGCTATCACAAAGATTTTGCGGGCGCAGTCGAGGCGGCGGCGTCGACGGGCGGACAGTTAATGCCTCTGTCATGGGCGCGGCGGCGTTTTTAATGG
>CAMYWI010000115.1 GCA_947302675.1 uncultured Selenomonadales bacterium
AACAGGATACACCTCCCTTTGGTCTTCGGCTCGCCGGAACGAGCAGAGAGTTTTAAAATTGACTTAACGGGCAGAAATTATATCACCGAAAAAATTTTATGGCAATGGTGCAGAAAAATTTTTATCTGGAAATTGCCAATGAAAATAAAGCATGATAAAATTTCAAAGCTTTGTTAGGAAATATTTGCGCGTTGGCAGAAAGGAGTTTTGCAATTTGTTTTTTGGAATGTCAATGAGCGTCGGAATAGATTTGGGCACGGCAAATATTCTTGTTTACGTCAAGGGCAAGGGAATAGTTTTGCGGGAGCCGTCGGTCGTCGCCGTCGACAAGGATAACGATAAAATTTTGGCGATAGGCGCGGAGGCAAAGGACATGATTGGTCGCACGCCCGGAAATATCGTCGCGATTCGCCCGCTGCGCGACGGCGTCATTGCCAACTACGAAATGACGGAGGCAATGATTCGTCACTTCCTGGAAAAAGTTATCGGGCGGTCATTTTTATTTCGTCCGCGCGTGATGATTTGCGTACCGACGGGCGTCAATGACGTTGAGAAACGCGCAGTGCAAGAGGCGGCTGAACAGGCGGGAGCCAAACGTACCGAGCTTATCGAGGAGCCGATTGCGGCGGCGTTGGGCGCGGGCATAGACATTGCCGAGCCTATGGGTTCAATGGTTATCGACATAGGCGGCGGCACGTGCGACGTTGCTGTCATTTCGTTGGGCGGGATTGTTTGCGGGGAAAGTCTGCGCGTGGCGGGCGACAAATTTGACAGCGACATAGAATTTTACGTCAAGAAAGAATACAACTTGATGATTGGCGAGCGCACTGCCGAGAACATTAAAATCAAAGTCGGCGCGGCGTATCCTGGCGCGAGGAAGGAAAAGCTTGCCATAAGTGGGCGCGACATTTTGATGGGCTTGCCGAAAAATATAACTGTCAGCTCGGACGAAATTGCGGGCGCACTCAATGATTCTGTCGAGAATATTGTTATGTGCGTCAAGAGTGTTTTGGAGCGGACGCCGCCGGAACTCGCCGCCGACATTATGGATCACGGAATTATTTTGACGGGCGGCGGAGCCATGCTTTACGGCTTGGCTGATTTGGTTCGCAAGGAGACTAATATCCCCGCAATGCTCGCCGACGACCCGTTGAGTTGCGTCGCGCTCGGCACTGGCAAAGCGTTGGAATCAATGCGTAGTTAGTAATGCGTAATGATTTTGGAAGGTGGAATGATAATTTGAATGTAAAAAAATTTTTAACGGCAATCTGCGCGGCGTGCTTGCTCGTGACGGGTTGCGGCGGCGAAACGACGACAGACAAAAATTCGCAGGCAACGATTATCAAGCTCGGAATGATCACTCACCTCAACGCCAGCGAAAAACAAATGGAGGAGTATCTCTTCAAAATCCAAGAAAAATCTCACGCCAAAGTTGTAAATCATGTGCCCGTTTTCTACGACAGCTAGAGCCTCATGCTCATGGGCGCGGAGGCGGGCAACATCGACGCAATCAGCACCTATAAGAGCGTCGCCGAGTACATCTTGGCTAAAAATTCCCATTACGGAATTGCCAACGTGGAATGGATTAACGGGCTTGCCGATAATTTCTGTTTCGCAGTCCGCGCAGAGGATACCGCGCTTAAAGCCGACCTCGATAAAGTTATCGGCGAGATGAAAGCCGACGGCTCGCTTAACAAGCTTATCGACTACTACATAACCAACGCAATCAAGGATAAAAATCCGCCGAGCGTTGACATTCCCAAGTTCGACGGCGCGGAAGTTATTAAAGTTGGTGTGACGGGCGACCTGCCGCCGCTTGATTTGATTCTCTCCGACAACTCGCCCGCAGGTTTTAATACGGTACTCCTCGCCGAGATTGCCAAGCGTCTCAACAAAAACATTGAGCTTGTGCAAATCGACAGTGGCGCACGCGCGGCGGCTTTGAATGCCGACCAAATCGACGTTATCTTTTGGGCGGTCGTCCCCGACAGCGATAACCTTCCCGCCGACATCGACAAGCCGAACGGTATCGAGTTCAGCGAGCCTTACTTCAAGGACGACGTTGTTCATCTTCAACTTAAGAAATGAGATGATCCTATGAAAAAGTTTTTAGCGGCAATCTGCGCGGCGTGCTTGCTGATGACGGGTTGCGGCGGTGGCGAAGGTCAACCTGCCGACAAGGTTGCCAACAATTTTCGGGCGACGCGGTTAAGCTCGGCATGATTACCCGCCTAAACACCGACGAAAAATCTATGGGCGATACTCTCGACAAAGTTGCGGAAAGTTTCGGCGTCAAAGATATTAAGCACCTGCCCAAGTTCTACGACAACTTAAAGACTATGCAACTGGCTGTTGAGGCGGGCGAAATCGAACAAATCAGCACATTTCAAAGCGTCGCCAATTATCTAATCGCAAGCAACGACAAATATGAGCTTGTTGAAAATAAAAACTTGGAAAAAATCAACTACGTATTCTGCTTTGCTGTGCGAAAGGAAGACACCGCGCTTAAAGTCGACTTGGATAAAGTGAGATGAAATCCGACGGCTCGCTTGATAAGCTTACTAAAGAGTACATTACCGACGTTAAAGCCGACAACATTCCGAAGGTTGAAATTCCGAAGATTGACGGCGCGGATACGATTAAAGTTGGCGTGACGGGCGACTTGCCGCCGCTCGATTTGGTTTTAGCTGACAACTCACCCGCCGGTTTCAATACGGCTTTGCTCGCCGAAGTTGCCAAGCGTTCTGGAAAGAATATCGAGGTTATTCAAATTGATACGGGTGCTCGTGCTGCGGCTTTGACTTCAAAGATTATCGACGTCGTGTTCTGGGTAATTGTGCCTTTCGGCAATGACGACATTCCCGACGACATTGATAAGCCAGAAGGTCTCGAACTCAGCGCACCGTATTTCAAAGACCACATTGCTCACATCAAACTCAAGAAATAATTTTTAGGAGGTTTTCAAAATGAAGTTCAAAAAGATTGCAAAGGTTCTCTTGTCCTGCTTAATGGCAGGAGCATTGTTCACGGGTTGCGGCGGCGGCGAAAGTCAACCTGCCGAAACCTCGAATCCTTCTGGCGGCGGCGATATTAAACTCGGCATGATTACTCGCCTTAACGCGACCGAAAAGCGCATGGAAGAGATTCTGCAAATGGTGCAGGAAGATTCGGGCGTCAAACTTACCAAGTACGCGATTACTTACTACGAAAGCTTGAGTACCTTGCAAATGGGTATCGAGTCGGGTAGCGTTGACCAAATCAGCCTGTACAGTAGCATTGGCAAGTACCTCACTGCCAACAACGACAAGTTCGAGGTCGTCAGCGGCGACGCAACGCTTAATACCTTGACCGACAACTTCTGCTTTGCCGTCCGCGCAGAGGATACGGAGCTCAAAGCCGAACTCGACAAAGTTATCGGCGAAATGAAGTCCGACGGCTCGCTTGATAAACTCGTTGCCGATTACATTACCAACGTTGACTTGAAAAACCCGCCCAAAGTCGAAATTCCCATGACCGAAGGCGCGGACACGATTAAAGTTGGCGTGACGGGCGACTTGCCGCCCCTTGACTTTATCAATGCCGATAACTCGCCCGCTGGTTTCAATACCGCTCTCCTTGCTGAAATTGCCAAGCGTCTCAACAAAAATATCGAGTGCGTCAGCATAACGAGCGGCTCGCGTGCGTCGGCTTTGACCGCGAAAAATATTGACGTTGTCTTCTGGGTAGTCGTTCCCACGCTCGACAAAGTTCCCGCCGACCTTGACAAGCCCGACGGCGTCGAAGTCAGTGCGCCCTATTTCAAAGACAATGTTGAGCATCTCCAACTTAATAAATGAGCTGATTCTATGAAAAAACTTTTTGCGATAATCTTTTCCCTTCTCCTTTTTCCCATCTCCCTTCTAACCGGTTGCGGCGGCGGAGGAGGAGATAAACCTGTCGACGACGCGGGCAAGATTAAGCTCGGCATGATCACGCGCCTCAATGCCAGCGAGGAAAATTTCGGCGAATTCATGAAAAAGGTCGAGGAAACGCTTGACGTAAAAATTTCTTCGCACAAGCCCGTTTTCTTCGATAGCCTCAACGCAATGCAAATGGCGTTGCAGTCAAAGCAAATCGACGAGATAAGCACGTATCGGAGCGTGGCGCATTACATGTTGGCGAAGGATCCGCGCTTTGCAGTGCTGAAGGATCATTCGCTTGAGTTCATTGATTCGTTCTGCTTTGCCCTGCGCGACGACGAAACCGAACTGCGCGACTCGCTGAACATGATCATTAAGGAAATGCAGGTTGACGGGACGCTTGACCGTTTGACTAAGGAATATATCACCGATATCAACGCCGAAACCGAGCCGCCCGCCGTCGAGTTGCCGCACTTCGATAGCGCGGACACGATTAAAGTTGCGGTGACGGGCGACCTGCCACCGCTTGACTTCGTGAGCACGGACGGCAAGCCCGCCGGCTTTAATACGGCAGTCCTCGCCGAGATTGGCAAACGCATGTTGAAAAACATTGAGCTTGTGCAAGTCGACAGCGGGGCGCGTGCCGCCGTGTTGACTTCAAAGCAAGTCGACGTTGTGTTTTGGGCGATTGTTCCTGTGAGCGAGATCATTCCGAGCGACAGCGACAAGCCCGACGGCGTCATTTTGACTGACCCTTATTACAAAGATAAAATTGTCCACGTGACTTTCCAGGAAGAGAAAAAATAACTCATGGAGTTCTTAGAGTTACTGAACAAAATTTTTCTGAAGGACGGCGGCTGGCTGACAATCTTAAGCGGGCTGTGGGTGACGGTGCAAATTTCCGCGCTGTCGCTCGTGTTCGGGACGCTGTTTGGCGCGTTGCTGTGCTTTTTCCGCGTCGGGAAGTTCAAGCCGCTCAAGGTCGCCGCGCAGGTTTACATCTCGATAATTCGCGGCTCGCCGGTCTTAATGTTGCTCATGCTGTTATTTTACGGCGTGTTGGCGAGGCAAGGCTTGAGTCCAATCGTCGTGGCTGTGATAACTTTTTCAATGCACACAGCGGCGCACGTGGCGGAGCTTTTGCGTTCGGCGTTAATGGCTTTGGACAAGGGGCAACTGGAGGCGGCGCGGACGCTGGGCTTTTCAAAGTTCCAAGCGTTTAAACTCGTGACGCTCCCGCAACTCGCGCGAATCGCCAAACCCATTTATCAATCGACAGTCGTTAATCTGATTCAGTGGACAAGCGTCGTCGGTTACGTCACGATTACCGACTTGACCCGCGTCATTAACAACATTGCCTCGCGCACAATGCAGCCGATGATAACGATTATGGGCGGCATGATAATTTATCTCGCGATTAGTTATCTCGTCTACGGGATTTTTCACTTGAGCGACAAGAAGGCGCGGGCTTGAAGAAAAAACTTGCGCGGCAAAATTTCTTGTGCTAAAATGCGCTTGTCTTTTTTCAGAGAAGAGGTGATTTGTATGTCAGCTTACTGCGAAGTTTGTCAGAAGGGCGCGATGTCTGGTATGAACGTCAGCCACTCGCACTTGAAGACCAAACGCAAATGGAAGCCGAATATTC
>CAMYWI010000116.1 GCA_947302675.1 uncultured Selenomonadales bacterium
TATTGCACGTCGATAACTTTCAAAATGCCGCTCGTCATCGTCTCGATAATATCTTCGACAAGCTCAAAATTTTTTGCCCGCGAAAAACTTTTAACGTAAACGCCCGCTTGTTCGCAAGCGTTTTGTTCGGCGCGTCGCTTAGCTCTTTGCTGAGCGATGTCGGGCGTCTCGTAGTCGCTCATGTAGTATTCGCCGACGCCTTCATAAGTTTTAACTTCAGCGTGTGTTGTCGGCATGAATAGCAAACTGCCGGCGACAAGTAATCCGGTTAAAAGTTTCTTCATGATTATCACCTCCGCGCCGATTATAGCACAAAAAAAGCCCCCGCGCAGATTTAACGCGAGGGGAAATTTTTTTATCAGATACGGACGACGCCGAGAATTTGAATCTCAACAGACTGATCAATTTCAGCGTGCGAGACAATCACCAAGCCTTGAATCGAACGTTCAACGAGCTTGCGGAAGTAGAGACGCACGGCGGGACTCGTCAAAACCATTGCGGGGTAGCCCTGATTGCTGAGCTTTTCGATTTCGTTCGTCAAAGAGTTCACGACACGACGCATAGTTTCCGGGTCGAGCGTGACAAAGGAGCCGTGATCCGTCCGCTGAACCGCGCCGACAATTCGATTTTCCAACGCGGGGTCGAGCGTCACGCAAGCCAGCGTATTTGAACCTTGCGTGACCTGCTGAGTAATTTGACGCGCCATAGCGTGGCGAACGTACTCCGTTAAAATTTCGGGATCCTTCGTGGCGCGGGCGTAGTCGGCAAGCACCTCCATAATCGTCGCCATATCGCGAATCGAAACGCGCTCGCTGAGCAAGTTCGACAGGACCTTCTGAATTTCGCCAATGCCCAAAAGTTCGGGAACAACTTCGTCGACAAGTGCGCGGTTAGTCTTAGCGAGGTTATCGATAAGGTTTTGCGCCTCTTGACGACCAAGAATTTCGGCGGCGTGTTGCTTAATCAGCTCGGTTAAATGCGTCGCGAGAACTGATACCGCGTCGACGACTGTATAACCGTTGAGTTCGGCGCGTTCGCGGTCACTCTCTGGAATCCAAATCGCGGGCAGTCCGAAGGCAGGTTCAACCGTCTCAATGCCAGGAATTTCCTCAAAAACCGTGCCGGAGTTCATCGCCAAGAAGTGGTCAAGCATGAGTTCGCCGCGAGCAATTTCCATGCCCTTTAGCTTGATAATGTACGCGCTCGGCTTGATTTGAATGTTATCGCGGATACGAATCGTCGGCACGACAAGACCGAGTTCAAGCGCACATTGCCGGCGAATCATGACAATGCGGTCGAGCAAGTCGCCGCCCTGCCCCGTGTCGACAAGCGGAATAAGCGAATAACCAATTTCCAACTCCATTGGGTCAACCTGCAACAGCGAGATGATATTTTCGGGGCGCGTCGCCGCAGATTTTTCCTTAGCTTGTTGTTGCTCCTCCTTGCTCTCCTCCGTGACGGCAGTTTTTCTGTGCAAGCTGTAGCCGATAAACGCGCAGAGGACTGCAAGCGACGCGAACGGCAAACCGGGCAAACCAGGAACAATCGACAGCATGAGCAAAACGCCCGTGTTGATAAAGAAAATTCTTTTGTTGTTGAAAAGTTGCTTGACGAGGTCATTACCGAGATTGCCTTCCGACGCGGCGCGGGTGACGATAATACCTGTCGCAGTCGAGATTAACAACGCGGGAATTTGGCTGACGAGACCTTCGCCAACCGTCAATAGCGTGTAAGTTTGCAAGGCGTCAACCGCCGCCATGTCCTTTTGCGCCATGCCGATAATGAAGCCGCCGCCAATGTTAATCAGCATGATAATAATCGCGGCGATGGCGTCGCCCTTGACGAACTTCGAGGCACCGTCCATAGCTCCAAAGAAGTCAGCCTCGCGTTGAATTTTCGTGCGGCGGATTTTAGCCTCTTCGTCGGTAATCGCGCCTTGATTCAAGTCGGCGTCGATAGCCATTTGCTTACCAGGCATTGCGTCGAGTGTGAAACGCGCCGAAACTTCCGCGACACGCTCGGAGCCTTTGGTTATGACGATAAAGTTGATGATAACCAAAATGATAAACATGATGAAACCGACGACGGGATTACCACCGACGACGAATTGACCAAAAGCCGTAATGACTTCGCCCGCATTGGCGTTAATCAAAATCAGTCGCGTCGCGGAAATGTTGAGAGCCAATCGGAAAAGCGTCGTTACGAGCAACAAGGACGGGAAGACGGATAAATCCAAAGCCTCCTCGTTGTAAATCGCGCTCATGATAACGACAAGGGCGATTGTGATGTTGAGACAAATGAGAAAATCCAAAAGCGCGGTTGGGAGCGGTATAATCATCATGATAACAATCATGACGAGCGTCACCGCAATAATAACGTCGCTGTACTTTTGGATAAGAGAGCCTAACGTTCGCGGTTCGCCTTCCAATAAATCTGCGGGTGCGGCCATTTACATTCCCCCTTTTGATAATCGCTTTAAAATCTTATGCGGGTTTTGTTTTGGAAAAAATAACTTGATGCGAGAGGTCAAACAGTTCGCAATTTCTCAGAACCATTCCGAAAAGCGAAGAGGCATTTATGATAAAAACTTCGTTAATCATCATTGCCCCGATAGTTTCCGTTGAAAAGCCGAGATTCGTCAGCAAAACCGTGAAACCTGCAATGCTCCCGCCATAAACTTTCGGCGTGACTATGCTAAGTTGAATTGCAAGGAAGGCGATAATAAAGAGTTGCGAGATAGAAATTGTCGCCTCAGACATTATCGCGCCCATAAATGCGCAAAGCACAAAGTTATTCACAGTTCCTGGAGAAAATAGCGTGTGCGATAAAGGTATCCAGAAGTCGCACAGATTCGGGTCGATTTTCAAATTTTGCTTGCACACGTCGAAGTTCACCATCATTGAGGCGGTGCCGCTAATCATTGTGAGCGATATGATAAAAACCGGCGCATTCTTTTTGAAAAAATCTATGACGCCGATTTTGTATCTCAACTTCAGATAAAGTAACATGATAAAACTTACAACGCAATAGGTAATGTAACTTATCGCGACGAGTTTCCAAACGGAAAAAAGATTTTCGGAAGAAGTCGTCATCAGGGTTTTGAAAATGCTCAGGAAAATTGTCAGCGGGACGACTTTCAAAATCAGCTCCATCATTTTAAAGAGCAATTCCTTAATCTCGTTTACAGACGCCTTCAAGCCCGCGACGCGCTGATCAAGAATCACGATACAAATACTCGCCAAGAAAGCTATCATGACAATCTGGAGGACATTTCCTTCCAAAAACGGCTTGAAAATGTTGTCGGGAATGGCGGACAGCAGCAAGGATATAATTTCTTCGAGCAAGACGGAACCTTTCACGCCAAACGAAACTATCGGGAAAAAATACGCGGAGGCGGCGATAGACACGAGGATAACGAGCGTCATGATAATCATGAATCGCCGAATAATTTTTAAGCCGATATTGCTGAGCGTCGAGACATCATCCATTACGCAAATTGCGGATACTACCGAGAAAAAAATTGTCGGGATTGTGACGGCAACGATTAACTTCATCAAGGTATTGAGTAGCGGTATCGTCAAACCGTTCAAAATGAATGACGTTAGACTTTGCGGAAGTTGTTCGACGATAAAAGCCGCCGCGAACGCGAGCAGAATCGCTGCGGTAATGGAGCCGCCGGGAATTTTAATTTTCTTTATCGCTTGATTGGAAGAGATCCGAATTTCGTTGCAACCGTTTTTATATCGGTAAGACGTTTCGGCTTTCTCGTAGAACAAAAGATTTCTCATAATCTCCGCCGACAAAATCGCCATGTCGTCTTTCTCGGCGGTATCCAAAGGATTGTAGGCTTTTCCTTTTATTCTTATCAAGACTCGCGGCGTCCCGAACCATTTGCGCGTTCGGATTGAGAATTCTTGTTCCTCGCCAAAAAACTTTTGGCAACGCAAGAACATTTCTTCAACGAGCAAATCAATCTTCGCCTTGTCGTCTTTAGATATATTCGTCTGTTGGAAAAAGCTTTGAATGTCATCGACGGCTTGAGCTATGTTCCGGTTTGATAAGTTCATTTCATTACGCCTGTATCCAAAGTTAAGCTCCCCAAGTGCGCGACGGAATTCAGCAGAACGACTTGCCAAACGCCGTCTTCATTTTCCTTTAAGTCAGCGATATACTTCCCTGACCAGTCGCCATAGTCAATTTCTTTGAGGCGGTCGTCGGTGTAAGCAATCGTCATGCCGTGCGACTTGGCAATCTTTTCCGCCGTCACGTAAGCGCGGCTCAGCGGGCTTGCAGCATTGAGCAGAATATCCAAATGACCTTGATAACGTTTCGCTTTATTATAATCAGTTTCGCCGTGCTGGACAATCATAACCATTCCCCCTTAATTAACTTTGCGATGTTTGATTCTGTAGACGTAGGCGAGAATTTCCGCGACGGCTTGATATAAATCGGCAGGAACAGCCTCGCCGATTTCCACCGCCTCATAAAGGGCACGCGCGACTGGTTTATTCTCGACGATTAAAATGTGATGTTGCCGCGCAATGTCCTTGATTTTCTCCGCGACGAGGTCTTGACCCTTTGCAATGACGAGCGGCGCGATCATGCCCTTTTTGTAGCTCAGCGCAACCGCCAAGTGCGTCGGGTTCGTGACGATAACGTCAGCCTTCGGGACTTCGCTCATCATGCGTTGCATTGCCATTTGACGTTGTTTCTGTTTGATACGAGCTTTGATTTGCGGGTCACCTTCCATTTGTTTGAACTCGTCCTTGACTTCCTGCTTGCTCATCATCAAGTCTTGCGTCGTCTGCCATTTCTGATAGGCGTAGTCCGCCATTGCCATGATCATTATAACACCCACAACTTGAAATGCCATTGTGAAAATTACGTCCGCCGCCGTCGCCAGCGAGTGCTCCAAGTCAAAGAAGATAAATTGCGGCACGAGCGGTATTTGATCCTTGAGGTAAAGATAGAGGAAGTAGCCGATAACAATTATCTTGAATAGCGACTTCGCAAGCTCAACCAGTGACCGCTTGGAAAAAATTCGCCCGAAACCGTTTATCGGGTCGAGGTTTTCGAGCTTTGGCTCCAACTTTTCCGTCGAGATCATTAGCCCGACTTGGTAGACGTTTATTGCGAGTCCGACGACTAAGATTGCTAACATGACTGGCAAGACTGTCTTCGCCAAAAGAAGCATGATTCCTATGAAAAGTTCGCGGATTCCCTCCGTCGACATGCTCTGCGAAATGTGCGAGTAAAGATAAACTGTGTAATCGGCTATGTTGCCATAAATGAACTCCCAAAGAATTCGCAGTATTAGAAAGCCGATTAGGAGGACAAATGCCGTGTTAAGCTCTTGACTTCGCGCGACTTGACCTTTCTTGCGGGCGTCCTCGCGCTTTTTGGAAGTCGGCTCCTCAGTCTTTTCGCCGTCGAATCTTTGCAGGTCGAAGACGAATTCAGGGACTAGGGACTGGTGAATGGTAACTGGTTCATCATGCATTTAGGATCACGTCCGGAAGGGCTTATTCATACTTTCTTTG
>CAMYWI010000117.1 GCA_947302675.1 uncultured Selenomonadales bacterium
TTGAAAAGGTCGTTGAGGCTCCCGCCGCTCCGAAGGGCAACAAATACGCCGGCACCAAGACCGAAAAAAATCTTTGGGAGGCGTTCGCGGGCGAATCTCAAGCGCGCAACAAATACACCTATTATGCGAGCGTCGCGAAGAAAAACGGTTACGAGCAAATTGCCGCGCTCTTCCTTAAGACTGCCGACAACGAGAAGGAACACGCCAAACTTTGGTTTAAAGCTCTTGGCGAACTCGGCACGGTTGAGGAAAATCTTTTGCACGCGGCGGACGGCGAAAACTTCGAGTGGATGGACATGTATCCGCGCATGGCACGCGAGGCTGACGAGGAGGGTTTCCCCGAACTCGCCGAGCAGTTCAGAGGCGTCGCGGCTATCGAAAAGCATCACGAGGAACGCTATCGCAAGCTTTTGAAGAACGTCGAGATGCAGGAAGTCTTTAAGAAGGCGGGCGTTCAAGTTTGGGAGTGCAGAAATTGCGGGCACCTTGTCATTGGCACGGAGGCTCCCGACCTTTGCCCCGTCTGCAAACACCCGCAAAGTTACTTCGAGATTACCGCAGAAAATTATTGAGCTGATAAAAAAAAATTCAGCGGCGAGCTTTTTAAGCCCGTCGCCTTTTTTATGTCAAAGATTTTTATCTGGCTCCCAACTCGACGCGGAGCAAATCGTATTCATTGTAAAGTTCGCGCAGTTTCAAAACGTCGTTGGCAGTTTGAGCACTCTCCGCCTTGCGAACTTCAATTTCCGTTCTGAACGGCTCCTCGTAGTCCGCCAAAATTTCTTTGACGCTGTTATCCGCCGCAGTCTTAAGCTCGTCGGCGAGATTATCTGCAAAGTAGCGGCACTTCTGATTGAGTTCTTGACGTGCTTGCATTTCCGTTTCGACGCGACGACGTTCCGCCTCGTTCTGCGCGGCGAGCTTTGCCTCAAGTTTCGCGTGGTCGTCGTTGTTTCCCAAAAATTTTCCGAGCGCACCGATTATCCCGACGATTGTGATTATCGGACCGATGACCGGCACGACTGAGCCTAAAACTCTTCCGACGGCGGTTTCGGCGATTGCCTTGCCTATTCCGGTCTTGGCGAGTTGCGCCGCGATTGCCGTCCCGCTCTCCGTCAAAAGCCCCGCCGCTATGCTCATTGTCGCGGGGTCAAGTTTTGTATCGGCGTCCTTTTTCTCGACGAGGGCTTGAGTCGGTTGCGTGTTGACTTCGTTAAGTCGCGCCAAAATTTTTTTAAAGCTCTCGGCGTCGACGCCCGACGACGCAACTTTTATATCCGCGAAGGATTTCAATTCTAACTCCAAAATCGTCGCGGTCTCCTGCAGTTGCCGTTGGATTTCATGCTGAACTTTGGCGTGGAGTTGCTCGACTTCCTTTGCAATAATCTCGTTGAGTTGGTCTTGATTGTCGCGGCTCGACCAGATTATTTGCGGGAGCGTCTCGCCGAAAATTTCCGTCTTGGTGTCGATGTACGTGTTAATTTCGCGCCGCATGAAAATTTTTTGCTTGTTGAAAGTTTCCAGGACTTGATTCATTTTGCGTAGTAGCTCGGAATTTTCTCGCGCCTCCAATTTTTGGATGAACTCGTCCAAAATATTTTCAAGTTGCTTGATTCCGCCGCGCAGAATGTCAAAAGACGTCGTGCGCTTGAGTTCGTTGAGGATAACGTTTTTAAGTTCGTCAAGTCCGCTTTGCTCAATGAAATACGGCTCGTTTTCCACGCGCCCTTGATGCGCCCGCTCGGCGTTGACGGTCACGATACAATATTTGTCGTCGACGTTCTCAATGCCGACCTGATTCATGTTGACGGCGACTTTGCGCTTAATCGCCTGAATATTTTCGTCGTTGTGCCCCAAGTCGCCGTTCTTGTCGTTGAGGACAATGATAATTTTTTTGCCGGCGTCGACGATAGATTTCATGCGCGTGTAATTTTCCGCCTTCTCGTTGGAACCGGTCGTGCTCATGACGAAAAGCACAATGTCGGCTTTCTTCAAATGGGCTTCGGTAACTTCCTCGTGAGCAATGGGCGCGAAGACGCCGGGCGTGTCGGTGATTTTGTAGCCGTTCCAGTCGTAGTAAGTGACCTTGTCGGTTGTGGGCTTATCGGCGACGGGAGCTTTGTCCGCGCCAAGCAGTTCGTTCAAAATGCTACTCTTGCCCGCGTTGTAAATGCCGTAGAACATAATTTCCGGCTCGGTCTTGCAAATTTTTGTCGCGTTAATTTCTTCAAAAGTCTCTGCAAGTTCGGCGGCGTCGTCGGAATATTTACTGAAAAAATTTTCGACGCGCTCCGCCTTCTCGCTCAAAATGCTTTGGTAATTTTTTAGCTCGTTCATAATTCTCCCTCCCAATGCAGAGTTTAAACGATTATGTGACGCCTTTCAAGCTGATTCATAAATTGCTTTTTGATTTTAATCAAGTTGCAGAGCCTTTTCTTCTCGCGAACGAGTGCCGCCTTTAAAAGTTTCAAGCCGTCGCGCCTCAGCCACGCGATAAATTTTTTCCTGCCCGCGCAGTTGGGATACTTCGCCTCAAGCGTGCCAAAGAAATTAACCGCCTCATAAGCACAGCCTCCGTGACAAATTTCCCAATCAGCACAGCCCTTGCAGTCGTGAGCCGCCAAATAATTTTGCCGCGCACGAATCTTTTGCGCATTGGCGGAGTTGTACAGCTCAAGCAATGTTTTGTCACGAAGGTTGCCGTAGGTGAGGTGCCGCGAAAAATTATCGCGCCCGCAAAAGCCAACTTCGCCGTCGGGATAGACGCTGATAAAACTTTTGCCGCAACTGCCGTTGAAAGAACACTCGCGAATCGGCGCAAGCTCCAAAATTGCGTCTACAATCTCAGCGAGCGGCTGAATAACGTCCGCGCCGTCACGAGCCAGCGACTTTTCAAAAAGTTTCTGCATAAGCTCAACCCACGCCGCGTAAATCTCGGCAGAATTTTTCACGGCAAGGGCACGACCGCACGGCACGACCGAATGAATTTTCGGGTGAAGTTCATGCTCCTGAATGAAGTCAAAGAGTTTATCGGCGTCGACTTTTTCGGGCGCGTTGAAAACCATGAGCGTTCCGACGCCCAAGCCCGCCTCGCGCATGAGTTTCAAGTTGCGCAAAACTTTTTCGGCAGTCGGCTCGTCAGCTTTGGTACGGCGATTCTTGTCGTGAAGTTCGGGGTAGCCGTCAAGCGACACGCCGACCGAAATTTCTTCCGCCTTGAAAAATTTTATCCACGCCTCGTCAATCAGCGTGCCGTTCGTCTGCATGAGAAAGCGCACGTTGTAGCCGCGCAGATTGTCTTTTGCGTAATCAATTAGCCGTTTCAAGCCCTCGCGACCGTAAAGCATCGGCTCGCCGCCGTGAAATAAAAATTCCGCGTCCTCAGTTTCAAGTTGCTTGAGGAGCGGCGGCATTTCGTCAACGAGCTTGTAAAAAATTTCTGCGGGCAACGTCGCTGCCGCGCAGTCGCCCTCGCTGCAGTAGACGCAGTTCAAATTACAAGTCGTCGTCAGCTTTAAAATAACCTGCATGTCGTCACCTAGAATTTCAGCGCGAGGAGTTCGCCGCGCAGTTTCTCGACCTCGCCGCGCATTTTCCGTGCAAAGTTCTCGCGCTCGACAAAATATTTCTCGCGCAACTCGGCAAGGCTTTTCTCCGCCTCGCGCTTGGCGTACGCCTCGACCTGCGGCATAAGACTATCTAAAAATTCGTCAAGGTTCGTGCCCAAGTCAACGGTCTGATATTCCGTGCGCGTCTCGTGTCTCGTGCGATAATATTTCTTGCCGAAAAATCCTCTGACATTCTCAATAAATCCTTCTGGTTCGCGCTCGACTGTGTAACTTTCCGTGTAGGTGTGTGAAATTTGCGCGGTCTTTTTTTCGAGAGCGGCGGCTGAAATATTTGCCCTAACCGCCTTCATATCCGCGCTTTGAAAATCCTCAATGACGCGGCGCATTTGCGAGTTAATCTCGGCGTTGAGCTTGCCCTGCAGAATTTTTGAAACCTCCGCGCTGATAGCGTTGTTGTCGACTTGCGAGCCGCGCTTGACTTGGCGATTCCAATCGTTCGCCCGCGCAGAGACTTCACTGCGAACCTCGCGGCGGACATTCGTCACGATTAGCGCAGTCATCCTGTCCATGTCGGCTTTGTACTTCGCAACGGCGGCGGCTATCGCGTCAAGGTCGGCGTCGAAATTTTTCAAGTCGGCAACCACGCCGTCCACAAAGCTGTTGAGCAAGCGGCGCGGGTTCTCCTGCTTGCGGGCAATGGCGTTGTCGCTGACCTTGTCGCCCAAAATTTTCATGAGTTTATCGAGACCGCTCGCCTTAAATTTTTCGTCGTCGGCGTCGTCAATCGCCGCATTAGCCAGAGCGGTTGACGTGCTTATCGCTCTAAATTTTTGCGCGTCGACTTCGGGATAAGTTTCCTTAACGCGCGTGCAAATGTCGTCCTCTTGCATTTTGCGCGTCTCGTCGGGTTTGGGCGTGAGCACGGGAACAATTTTCTTATTGCCGAGCGCGTCGCGAACAATTTTATCCTTAGTCTTGTCGGAGCGCGTGATAACAATCAAAGCCTCTTGCCCGTCGCGGCTGAGCTTTTGCATATAGCGCATGTCGTCTTGAAGACCAGGCTCGGAGCTGTTCATTAGAAAAATGCACATGTCGGTGTAGCTTAGGTATTCTTCGACAAGCGCGGTCATGTCTTTTGTGTCGCCCAACATGCCGACCGCGCCGGTGCCTGGCGAATCAATCCAACGCAAGCCGCTAAGCGTGAAGTATTGAATTGCGCCGGTTGTGTCGGTGACGCCCTCTTGAAACCACGTGTCGCCGCGCGAATCTTTTTCAATGTCGCCGGTATCGCGCCCGCGCTCTTCCGTCTCGAAGATTGGCTTTGAAATTTTTTTGTAGTGATTGTCGAAAGGCGCGTTGAAAAATTTTTTACCCGCGAAGAAATTTCCGAGTGAGGACTTGCCCGCCTTGACCGCGCCGAAGACCATAACGACCAGATATTTTTCGTTCTTCTTGATAAACTGCTTGCCCTTGCGGTCGGCGTCGATTTTGTCGCTCCAAGTCTCTATGACTGCGCGGAGGTTGTCGAGAGATTTTTGGGCGGCGCGTTCAACGGCATTAGTGCCCGAACTTTTTTTGGCGGTCGAGAAAATTGCCGTCTCGAAATTTTTTAACAGCGTCGGAATTTTTTCGCTACGCCTGTCGAGGTTCTGTGAAAACTTAGCGAGGTCGCCCTGCATTTTGTCAAGCTTGATAAAAAATTCGTCGACGGTCTGCGTTATGTAACTCATAAAAATTTACCTCGTGCTTTCCAATGTGATTCGATTGATTTTGGCTATCATGTTGTCAATCGCGGCGAGTTCCTCATTTTCCCGACGAAGTTCCTCGTTGAGTTCGCGGCGCATTTCCTCTTTGATATTCGTCAGCAAATTCGCGGGGCTTGAATAATTGAACGCCGAGTAATTTTTTTCGCGCCGGAGCCGATTGATATTTTCTTCGTAGTGACGATTGAC
>CAMYWI010000118.1 GCA_947302675.1 uncultured Selenomonadales bacterium
CGCCGCCCGTTATGCCGTCAAGTTCGCTGTTATCGTCGCAACCAATCCAAACCGATGCGGCGAGATCAGGCGTATATCCCACAAACCACGCGTCGTGATAATCGCTCGTCGTGCCCGTTTTACCGGCGGCGGGGCGTCCGATAGCCGCGCCCTTGCCCGTGCCCTTAGTGATAACGTCCTCAAGCATACTCGTTAAATCGGCGGCACTTTCCGGACTGATAACCTGCCGCCCTTCGGGAGTTGCATTGTAAATTTCATTGCCGTTACGGTCGAGAACTTTTGTAATTGCAATGTGCGGAATGTGGACGCCGCTGTTGGCGAAAGTTCCGTATGCACTGGCGATTTCAAGGGGCGTGACGCCTCTGGTCAAGCCGCCGAGCGACGCCGCAAGGTTCGTATCGCTGGGGTCGCCCTCAAGCACGAAAGTCGAAATGCCCATTTCCTGCGCGTAGTAAATCGCCTTGTCAATGCCGAGAGCTTGCGCGATTTTGACGGTCGGAACGTTCATAGAAAAAATCGCAACCGTGCGCAAGGTAACGTTGCCGCTGAAACGTCGGCTGTAATTTTGCGGCGACCAATCGCCAATGGTAATGGGGCTGTCCTCAATAACGGTGTCGGGCGTGTAGCCGCTTTCCAAGCCCGCGACAAAGACAAACGGTTTAAACGCGGAGCCTGGTTGACGCTCCGCCATAGTCGCGCGGTTGAATTGATCTGTGCCGCGCCCGCCGACCATTGCGCGGATATAACCAGTCTTCGGCTCAACGGCGACGATTGCTCCTTGCGGCTGAACAATGCCGTTGGCGTCGGTGTAGTATTCGGGCAAATACATCAACAGCGCGTCTTCCGCCATTTTCTGAACGTCAAGATCAATCGTCGTGTAAACGCGCAAGCCCTCTTTATAAACCGCGTCCGCGCCGTAGCGGTCAACCAAAAGCTGCGTGACGTACTCGATAAAATACATGGCGTCCTTGTGCTTTTCAGGAACGTTGGGCGGCGCAAGCACGACCTCTGACTTTTTCGCGTCATAGCATTGGCTGTAGTTGATATAACCGAAAGTCACCATTTGATCCAAGACAGTGTCGCGGCGTTCAATCGAGGCGTTAATGTTGTTGAAGGGCGAATAATAATTCGGGCTTTTCGGAATGCCCGCGAGCATCGCACACTCGGCAAGCGTCAAGTCCTCGACGTTCTTTCCGAAATAAGTCTTCGAAGCCGCTTGCACGCCGTAAGCCCCCTGCCCGAAGTAAATCTGATTCAAATACAGCTCCAGAATCTCTTGCTTGGTGTATTGCTTTTCGAGTTGCAACGCGAGGAAAACCTCTTGAATTTTGCGCTTAATCGTGCGCTCCTGCGTGAGGTAAGCATTTTTGGCGAGCTGTTGAGTTATCGTCGAGCCGCCCTCCGCGATTTCCCCTCTGACAAGATTTGTATAAGCCGCGCGAACTAGCCCGCGAAAGTCAACGCCCTTGTGCTCGTAAAAGCGATTGTCCTCGATAGCGACAAAGGCATTAAGCAGGTCAACGGGGATTTGCTCAATCTTGACGGGCACGCGGTTTTCTGTCGCGTGAATGATTGCGATTTCGTTGCCCGCCGAATCGTAAATGTGACTCGACGCGGGCGGCAAGATATCTTTCGACAAGTCCGCCTTGACGTTGAGATTTGCCGTCACGAAGCCGATACCGACCCCGACCGCCATCACGATTATAAAAATTATTAGTCCTATAAAAATTTTCAGGAACGTTGAAGCTCTTTTACGCGGCGCGGGCGGTGACTCGCCGCCGTTCAAATCTGTCCTGCTCATAAAATCCCTCCTAAACGCCGCTTATCTTACCATAATTTGATTCGCCGCGTCTACAAAAAAACAAGAGCGACAAAACTTTTGCCGCTCACGAAAATTTATCGAGTTCAAAGTTTGTCGCGCGTCATCAAGGCTATCAGCGAATTGATTATCCCAGAGACCGCGTACGTTGAGAAAATCGCCGTCAACACGCCTTGCCAAAGTGCCGCCTGCGTCAAGTAGATTATTCCTGCGAACATTGCCGCCGCGAAGATTTTGGAGACGAGAAAAATTTTTTCGCCGCCGTCGCCTTTGAAGTTCGGATAGTGCACGTGACTGACCATGAGATACGCGACAATTATCACGGTGATTGGATAGACCAGACCGAAGTTTTCAGGGCGAATGTTCATTGCCAAGAACAGGAGCGTCGTCGTCGCCACGATACAGCCGCCCGCCGGAATTGCCAGTCCCATAAAAAATCCGTGCACGACATTTGTATTGACGTTGAAACGCGCGAGCCGCCACATTCCGCACAGCGCGAAAATTATCGCCGCCGCCTTGCCGAGCGTTCCGTAATTGTTCATGCAGAAGGCGTAGGCTAGAAATGCCGGCGCAATTCCAAACGAGCCTAAATCGCACAGCGAATCCATTTCCTTGCCGAGTTCAGATGCCGCGTTGAGGGCGCGGGCAACTCGTCCGTCCATGCCGTCGGCTATCAGCGCGAGCAAGATGAACACCGACGCATAAAAAAAATCTCCCTCGTAAGTCGCGAGAATTGAAAGCATTCCAAAAAATAAATTTGCCGCCGTGCAAGCGTTGGGCAACAGCCATTTCATAGTTTGCACCTCATTTTATCTTGCCGATAATCGATTCGCCGCCGCGTACCTTGTCGCCCTTCTTGACCAAAATTTCAACGTTAGCGGGCACAACAATTTCCGTGCACGAGCCGAAACGAATCAAGCCGTAAAGTTCGCCCTTCTCAAGCTTGTCGTCGAGCGTGACCCAACTGACAATACGCCGCGCCAAAATCCCGGCGATTTGCGTCACCGTCACGCGAATTTTTTCGTTCTCAATGCCGATAAGATGCCGCTCATTTTCAAAGCCGACCGAATCTTTGTAAGCGGGGCGAAAACGTCCGCAGATATACTTCTGAATTTTAATCTCGCCGGCAATCGGACTGCGGTTGACGTGAACATCGAACACCGACAAAAAAATTATGACCTTGCGGCAGGGCGATTTAACAAAGTCGCTCTCGGCGTCAACGACATCTTGAACGGTGCCGTCGGCGGGCGAGACGATTAAATTTTCGTCGGCGGGAATTGTCCGCGCGGGGTTGCGGAAAAAATAAATGCAGTAGCAGGCGAGGACTGCGGGCAAAATCGCGGCGTAGGGGTGAATCAGCACGCCGACAAACAGCGCGATAAGGAGCGCGACGCCCGCGAAGTAAAATCCTTCTTTGATTATGCTCAACTAACTCCCTACTTTCTGCTTATGAACTTTTAGGACGAATTTCGGCAAAGCAATCAATCTTCCTGCGCGGCTCGGTTGCAACATTGCTCGGAAAAGCCATTCGAGACGCGCCTTTTGCATCCACAGCGGCGCACGCTTGACCACGCCCGCCATTACGTCGAACGTGCCGCCCACGCCGATTGATACTGGAACTTGAAGTTCGTCTTTGTATTTGAAAAGCCACTTCTCTTGCTTGGGAACGCCCAACGCCGCCAGCAAAATATCTGCGCGGGAATTTTTTATCTGCGAAATAATTTCCGGCTCGTCTTCGGGCTTGAAGTATCCGTTGCGCACGCCGACGATTTTTATTCCTGGATAGAGCGTCTCGGCTTTTAACTTGGCTTTGTCGGCGATACCTGGCGCGGAGCCGAATAGGAAAAATTTCAACTCCCGCGCAGGCGCAATCTTCATGAGTTCTTGAACTAAGTCAAAGCCCGCAACTCTTTCCGGCATTTGCTTGCCGAGATGTCGTGCCGCCCAAACCGTTCCCGCGCCGTCGGGCACGACTAATTCCGCCGCGTTTAATATTTTTTTCAACTCGTCGTCGTGAGTCGCCCGCAACAACATTTCCGCATTCGCCGTCGCAATTAACGAAGATTTTTTTTCGCCAATTAAACTTATCACGCGCTCGACTGCTTGCGCCATTGTCACCGCGTCGACTTTAACTCCTAAAATTTCTACTCGCTCACTCATTGAAAAGCTCCCGCAAAATTCCGTCCTCCAAATCGCTGATATTATACAACGTGTCGAGGATTAGAAAAGTCTCTTTTAAATTTTTCCGCGCAGATTGCCAACCGTTGCCGTCGGTTATCCAAACGAACGCAAAATTTTTAATGTCGCGCGACTCAAGAGCGATAGCCTTGTAACTTCGCGCGGTCTCATTGAGCTTGGACCCGCCGCTCGTGTAAAAATTCGTCTCGATACCAAAAAACTTACTTGCCGCCGCGACGACAAAATCAAATCGCTTGGTCGAAGTTCCCGCCGCCGAAATTGCCGACAAGTCGAGTCCGAAAGTTTTTTCCACGTCGGCAAGATACATTTCCTTTTGATAAGCGACGCCCGTTTCGCGCAGAAATTTTTCAACAAGATTTTCCATTTGATGACCGCCGCGATTTTTCCTGCCGTTTGAATCAAGCCCGACCTCGACGCCCGTCACATAGTCATAAAGATTGGCGACGATATGATTTTCCAACAAGTCAAAAAGCCCCGTCGCCCGCATGAAATATTTGTACTGCTCGACAGATTGATTCGGCGCGTCGAAACGATAATTAACGTCGTGGCAAAAAATTTCATCTGCGCAGACGGCTAAAAGAATCGGCAAGGCTTTCAAGCATTCGGGATATTTCGCCAAAAGACTTTCAAAGTCATACTCAATATTTTTCGAGCCGACAAGAGAATTCAAAAGATAAATCTCCGGTTTGAGCCGCGCGGCGTTCGCATGAACTTTGCCAAAGTCCGTATAATAATCGTAGTCGTTAATCGACGCTCGGAAAGTCGCCAGCCATTCTTCAAAATTTCTGTTCGTTGGCATGAATTAATCTCTCCTTCGCAAGCGCGATAAACTCCGCGTTGTTGTCAATCCCGATAAATTTTCTGCCCAACTTTCTGCACGCGACGCCAGTCGTTGCGGAGCCGCAGAAAGGATCCAAGACTACATCACCTGCGCGGGTTGACGCGAGCAAAATTTTTTCCAACAAATAAAGAGGCTTTTGAGTCGGGTGCTTGCCGAAAAGTTTTTCACTGCGCGGCGTCAAAGCTCCGCTCCAAACGTCCTTCATTTGCTTGCCGCCGTTGAGTTCCTTCATCAGCTCGTAGTTGAAAAAATGTTTAGCGGAAGGATTTTTTTTAGCCCAAAGAATTGTCTCGGTGCTGTGCGTGAAATATTTGCAACTCAAATTCGGCGGCGGATTCGTCTTTTGCCACGTGATATTGTTCATGATTTTAAAGCCCTCTTGCTCAAGAGCCATGCCGACCGAATAAATGTTGTGGAGCGTTCCGCTAATCCAAATTGTGCCGTTCGGCTTGAGAATTTTTTTGCAAAGGGCAATCCAACGACGATTAAATTCGTGTTTCTCTTCGAGCGTAGAAATTTTATCCCAGT
>CAMYWI010000119.1 GCA_947302675.1 uncultured Selenomonadales bacterium
GCCCGCGCCGCGTCCTGCTGATAATGCCCGAACACATATTTTATCGTCGGATATTTTTCGTGCAGATATTTTATCAAGCGAACGTTCGCCGCGAGTTGTTCCTGCGTCAAATCCTCGCGCCCCTCGTAGCCGCCGACATTCTCAATGCCAATCGCGCAGTGATTGTAGCCGATTGCGTGTCGCGCAAATTTCGTTTCGGGCATGAGCCGCCAAGTCGTGCCGTCGCGGTCAACTATGAATTGAGACGCAACATTTAACCTGCCCTCGTCGTCGTCCATTTCTTCCGCGTAAAAATATCTCCAAACCGATTTGAGAGTACCAAACGCCGTCCAATGCACAACAATAGCTTGCGGAGTTATCTCGCGACAAATTTTCCCGTAATGTTTAAGCGTATACTCGTCAATCAGCTCGTCGCGGTGCGCCGTCCACGAAATGAAGTGGTCGGTAAAAATTTCTTCTGCATACGCCGTCGAACTCATCATCAACGCCGCGCAGATTGTTATAAAAAATTTTTTCATCTGTACATGTCCATAACGCGCCCGACATAATTTTTAGTCTCGGAATAGGGAGGAATGCCGCCGTAGCGTTTGACCGCGCCAGGACCGGCATTGTAAGCCGCCACTGCCAAAGGAATGTCGCCGTCGAAGGTGTCAAGCATTTGACGGAGATATTTCGCGCCGCCCGCAATGTTCTCGTTGGTGTCGTAGGGATTTACGCCAAGCCCCGCCGCCGTTTCGGGCATGAGTTGCATAACGCCAATCGCGCCGACGGAAGAAATTTCATCTTGATTCATATCGGATTCGGCAATGGCAATCGCTTTGACAAGTTGCGGGTCAATGCCGTATTCATAAGCCGCTTGCGTAATCAAATCTTCGACGGTTGCCGCGTCCGTGTCAAGCTCTTCAACCTGCGCGGGCGTCTGATGTTGATTAATGTATTCGACAATGCCGCGAACGGTTTGCGGGTCAACGCCGTACTCGTCAGCCGCCTGCATGATCAAATCCTCGACAGGAATAACTTCCGCGTCACTGCCAACGTAATTATTCTCGAAAACAGCTACGTCGTCGCGACTCGGAACGTCAAGTTCAACGTTAGGTACTTCGACGCGCTCAATCGTCGGATTATTTCTGTTCGGCAGAGCCGCCGCACCTGGCAAATTTTTTTCCGACTGAATCCCAACGTTCGCCGAAGAATTATTTTCCGCCGCTTGATTATTCCCCGCCGCCTCGCGCAGTGCCCGCTCAACTTTTGCCGCATTAGCCGCCGCGTTTTCATTGACGGGCTTGGTCGAGGCTTGCGGCTTTTGAACGTCGGCAACCGCTTGCGTCGGATTGATTGCATTAGCCTGCTTGGCAATTTCCCGCTCCAACGTCCGCTGAAAATCGCCAACGCCTATCATGCCGATTTTCTCTTCAATCTCGGCAATGCGCCGCCGTATCTGGTCAACGCGCCGCGTCAAGTCGACTCGCTCAATCCCCTGTATCTCTATCAAAATTTCTCACTCCTAACTGTTGCGAATGTGCAACTGCAACCCGATTTCGTCAAGCATTTTTTGTTCCTCGAAAAGCACCGCCGCATTGTACTCGTTAAGCCGCTTTTCTTTGAGCTGTTCGATACTTTTCAGGTACGTCATGATTTTCATCAACGCCTTGAGCTTTTGTTGCTTGTCCTGCGTCGCCTTCAAGATGACTTGCTGTTGTTGCTCAATTTGTTCGCGTTTCCAGTTGAAAAACCTGTTGTAAATCATGATTCTGCCGATTGTAATTTTTTTGCCCTCGCCCGTCAACTCCGCGAACTCTTCCTGAATTTCTTTAAGCTCGCGCATTAAAACTTGAAGTTGGGCGCGGCACTCCTCCAAATATCGCGACGCCGCCGCAAATTGCATTTCCGCATCATCTTTCTTGCGCTTCGTCACTCGCAACAGCGTTTCCAGTTGGAATTTAAATTTTTTCATATCACTTACCCGAAATCTTCATGAGCTTTTGCTTGGTCACGTCGTAAGTGTCGACCTCAAAAATCCCTTGACAGAGGAACTCGTTAATCGCGTCAATCTTGCCAATCGCCTCGTCAATGCGCTTGCTCGAACCCTTGACGTACGCGCCGATATGAATCAAATCTTCCGCGTCTTTGTAAACCGCCATTAACGCACGCATTTTCTGCGCGGCTTGCAAATGCTCCTTTGAAACGACCTCATTCATGACACGGCTGACACTTCCGAGAACGTCGATAGCGGGGAAATGATTCTGCGCGGCGATACTGCGACTTAAAACAATATGCCCGTCAAGGATTGAGCGCACGGCGTCAGCAATCGGCTCGTTCATGTCGTCGCCGTCAACAAGCACCGTGTAAATCCCCGTGATTGAGCCTTTGTCGGAAGTGCCCGCGCGTTCAAGAAGTCTCGGCAAGAGCGCAAAGACACTCGGCGTATAACCGCGCGTGGCGGGCGGCTCGCCAATCGTCAAGCCGACTTCGCGTTGAGCCATTGCAAAGCGCGTCACCGAGTCCATCATCAAGATAACTTTATGCCCTTGATCTCGAAAATATTCCGCAATCGCCGTCGCAGTCATTGCGCCCTTGATTCTGACAAGCGCAGGTTGATCACTCGTGGCGACGACGACGACCGAACGTTTCAAGCCCGCCTCGCCCAAGTCGCGTTCGATAAAATCCCGAACCTCGCGCCCGCGCTCGCCCACAAGTCCAATGACGCTTATATCCGCCTCCGTGTTGCGCGCTATCATTGACAGCAACGTCGACTTGCCAACGCCCGAGCCCGCCATTATCCCGATTCGCTGACCGTCGCCCATTGTGATTAAGCCGTCGACTGCGCGGACGCCGACATAAAGATTTTCGCTGATTCGCGGGCGTGTTAAAGGGTGCGGCGGCGGAGCTTGCAGAGGATATTCCAACGTTGACAAAATCGGTCCGAGTCCGTCCATCGGATTGCCCAAGCCGTCGAGCACGCGCCCCAAAAGTTCCTCGCCGACTTTGACTTGCAACATCTTCTGCGCGGCAACGACTTCGCAACCGGGCCCGACGCCCTGCATTTCGCCAATCGGCATGAGCATTACAAAGCCTTCGCGAAAGCCGACGACCTCCGCCGGAATGGGCGGCGTGTTCGGAAATTTCGACGAGATATAACAAAGCTCGCCCACGCTGACCGCAGGACCTTGCGTCTCAATGACCAAGCCGACGACCTGAGTAACTTTGCCCGTTAATTTTATCGTGTTGCACTCGTCGATTGCGTTCGTGAGTTTGCGCAGGTCAATATCATTTTTAATCATAATCCCTCCAGTTCACGAAGTCCAAACCTTCGACGCGCCCGAAATGCCGCGTGTTCGCCGTAACGAGCGTGCAACCGTTGACCATAGAAATCGCCGCAATGTAAATGTCGTTGTCTTCAATGTTTTGTCCCTTGCGGAGCTGCGCGTAAATGTCAACGGCTTTTTCAGCGGCTTTCATATCAAACGGCAAATTGGACAAAGTTTGATAGAGGCTCATGAACTTTTCCAACTGTTTTGAGGCGTTGGCGATTTTGAAACCGCGAACAATCTCGTAATAAACAATCGGGCAAATCGACAGCAAATTTCCCGCCGCACGTGCCTCCGCAATATGGCGACTTACATTTTCGTTATCGCGCAGAAAATCGATTATGACATTAGAATCCAAACAGTAATTAGCCATAGAGAGCCGCCTTTCTTGCTTCTTCCGCCGCTTGATATTTGCCGAGAGCGTCTTTCTCTTCATCGGTAATGGAATTGCGCATGGCTTCAAGAATCGTCCATTGCAAATCAGAAATCGTTTGCTGGTTCTCCGGTTGCGCTTTGAGCCTTTCAACATCGCCCTGCATTTTTGTAAGCATGGACAAAATTTTTTCTTCGTTGGACATGATTAATCGCCTCCTAGTTGTTGAGTATGCCTTCAATGGATTTTTTCATAAGCCCGATTTGCGTCGAAAGGCGGGCGTCGACTCCGCCGTTGGGCGTCTCGATAACGCAATCGCCGGGCTTTAGTGCCTCGTCCGAAACGATTTCGATAATCGCCGTGCCGTCTGAAAGCATTGATTGAAACTCCGAACGCGCCATTAAAATTAAATCGTAGCTGTAAGGCTCGACGTGAACTTTGATTTGCTTTTGGTCGCGCACATGACTGATTGCCTCGCGCACGACCGGCAGAATTACTTGCGGTACGTCAAGAAAATGTTGCGGCAAAATTTTTTCTATCGCCCGCATAACAATCTTGGCAATATCATCTTCCGCGCGAATAAAATATTCCGACGTCTGCTCTTTGGCGTCTTGAATAGTTTTCTGCGCCTTCGCGTTCGTCTGCCTTATCGTCTCGTCAAGTTCTTCCTGAATTTTTTCCTTGCCGTCCTTAATGCCTTGTTCGCGACCTTCTTTGTAACCTTCGTCGTAGCCTTCCTTGTGAACTTTTTCAAGCAGTTGCTCCGCCTCGCGGCGTGTGTCCTCGACAATTTTCTCCGACTCTTTTTGCGCCGCCTCCAAAGTGGCATGAGCCTTTTTTTCCAAATCCTCAGCTTGATCTTCCGCCTGCCGCATGAGTTCATCGGCTTGCTGTTTAATGGCTTGAGCCTCTTGTTGCGCCGCAAGCTTAATGTCTTCGGCTTGCTGTTTAATTTCCAACGCGTCTTTCTCCGCCGCAACTTTTATCTCGTCGGCTTGCTCTTTAGTCGCTTGAGCCTCTTGCAAAATTTTTTCTGTGAGCTTTTCCTTGCGTTCGATTTCCTCAATCTCGGCGAAGACTTTATCCAAAATTTCTTGCGGAATGCCGCGAGCTGGCTCTGGTTTAGGTTCGGGCTTTGATTCGTCTTCGGATTTTTCTTCGACGCTCTCTTCCGCAATTTCTTCCGCAGGTTTTTCCTCTTTAGGTCTGGCTCCGATTATCACCGGCTCGCCGACCATATGATAGCGCACAATATTTTTATACAAAACAAAAACCTCCAGCACGAGACTTTATACGAAAGTTCCCTCGCCTTGACCGCGAACGATGACAATTTCGCCGCGTTCTTCGAGCGTGCGAATCACGTTGACAATCTTGGTCTGCGCCTCTTCCACGTCGCGAATCTTCACAGGTCCCATGTAAGAAATTTCTTCCTTGAGCATATCGGCGGCGCGTTTGGACATGTTCTTGTAAATCTTCGCCGTGACGTCCTCGTTGGTCGCCTTCATTGCCAGCGCAAGTTCTTTGGTATCGACTTCGCGCACAACCAACTGTACCGAGCGGTCGTCGAGCAAAACAATATCCTCGAACACGAACATGAGCTGCTTGATTTCTTCGGCGAGTTCGGGGTTGTC
>CAMYWI010000120.1 GCA_947302675.1 uncultured Selenomonadales bacterium
CGCGGATAAACCTGCCGAGCAACCCAAGCAAGAGGCCGCTCAACCGAAGAGCGACAAAGTCGGTGCACTTATGCCAATCGGTTTGGACGAGGAAGGCTACAAGCGTTGGACGCAGGACATCGCTCAAGTCGAAGGTCAGCCCGCCGCTTACACCACGCCGAGCACAGTTGTTTTCTTCAACGACCTCAACTCCATGCTCGCGGCTCTCAAAGCTAACCAAATCGGACGTTTCGGCACGAGCAACAGAGTTGCCGAGTACATCGCCGCGCGTAATGACGACGTTGAAATTATCAACTACAATTTGAAACCGATTCTTGGCTACTCAATGGCAATGAACGAAAAGGACGCCGCGCAGATTGACGAGATTAACAACGCAATCACCGCCATGAAGAAGGACGGCACGCTTGCCAAACTTATCGATGACAACATCACGAACTTGAAGGGCGACCCCGTTGCGGTTGACCTTCCCAAGATTAACGGCGCGAGCACGATTAAAGTTGCTGTGACTGGCGACATGCCCGGTATGGACTGCATTCTTGCTAACGGCACGCCCGCCGGTTTCAACGTCGCGTTCCTCAGCGAACTCAGCAAGCGCATTAACAAAAACTTTGAACTCGTCTCGATAAATTCTAATGCTCGCGGAGCCGCTTTGTCTTCGGGGCAAGTCGATGCGCTGTTCTGGGTTATCGGCACTTACGACCAAGACGGCAACGCGCTCCCCTATCCGCTTGACAGCATGAAAGGCGTCGCAATTTCTCTGCCCTACATGATGGACAGCCGCGTTGGCGTGACGCTCAAGTAAATTTTCTTTCGCTCATAAAATTTTTAGCGGGCACTTCAAAAGAGGTGCTCATTTTTTTTGCGAAGGACTTCACACGTTGCCCAAAACCATTTGCTCCAAACTCTTGCCGCCAGGAACCATTGGCAAAACGTTTTCCTCTTCAGGAACGTAAACGTCGATAACCGCCGCGCCCTTCGAGAAGAGAATTTCTACTAAGTCGTCGTCCAATTCCTCCGCCTTAGTCAAGCGATAGCCGCGCACGCCCATTGCTTGAGCAATTTTCACGAAGTCGCGCTTGTATTTAAGCTCCGACGCCGAATAGTGGTGACTGTAGAAAAGCCGTTGCCACTGCCCGACCATGCCGAGAATAAAGTTGTGGACGATGACGATTTTAACGTCAATGTTGTTATCGGCGAGCGTCGCGAGCTCTTGAATATTCATCATGATTGAGCCGTCGCCCGTTATCAGCACGACGTTTTTATCGGGGCAAGCCAACTTCGCGCCCATAGCCGCCGGAAGTCCGTAGCCCATAGTGCCAAGCCCGCCCGACGTAAGAAATTGACGCGGCTTGCGAGCTTTGAAGAATTGCGCCGCCCACATTTGGTGTTGACCAACGTCCGTGACGACGATTGTATTGTCGTCGCAGATACTGCTGATCTTGCTGATGAGTGCGCCTGGCTTAATCTCGTCGCCCTCGTCCTGCCAACTGAACGGGTGCTCCCAACCTTTCGCGACCGCTTGATTCTTCCACGCAGAAAATTTTTCGGCAAAGTTCGTAAGCGATTCGTCGAGTTTCTCTCTGAACATAGGCAACGACTCGCGCAGGTCGCCCAAAACTTTTAAGTCGGCTTGAACATTTTTATTAATCTCGGCGGGGTCAAGCTCGAAGTGAACAATCTTGGCGTGCGGCGCAAAGTCCTTGACGCGCCCCGTAACTCTGTCGCTGAAACGCATTCCAATGCAAAGGAGCAAGTCGCAACTTTGAATCGCCATGTTCGCGCCGTAAGAGCCGTGCATACCCGCAAAGCCCAAAAAGCCTTCCGCGTCCGCGTCAATGCAACCAAGACCCATAAGCGTTGAAGTCGACGGGCAACCGAGCCGCGCCAAAATTTTTCTTAAATCGTCGGAAGTGTTGGAACTGGTCACGCCGCCGCCGACAAAAATCAACGGGCGTTCGCAAGCCTCGACAGCTTTAACAACTTCATCAACCTCCGACTCCGTGACGGGATTTTTGCCGCTGTAGCCGCGCAGATTAACTTCGGCAGGATATTCAAAGTCAAGCTCGGTGTTAAAGACGTTGGCGGCAATGTCAATCACGACGGGACCAGGACGCCCCGTCCGCGCAATGAAGAACGCCTCCTTGACGACGCGCGGCAATTCGTTCACGTCTTTGACAAGGTAGTTATGTTTGCTGATAGGCGAAGTCGTTCCCGACACGTCAATTTCTTGAAAACTGTCTTTGCCGATAGCGTGACTTGCCACTTGCCCCGTTATGCAAATGAGCGGAATTGAATCAATATTCGCAGTCGCTATCCCTGTAAGGAGATTCGCCGCGCCCGGTCCCGAAGTCGCAATGACGACGCCGACTTTGCCGCTTGCCCGCGCGTAGCCGTCCGCCGCGTGAACTGCGCCTTGCTCGTGTCCCGTCAAAATGTTGGGGAACTCCATTTTATAAATCTCGTCGTAAAGTTTCAGCACGACGCCGCCAGGATAGCCGAACACCAATTCGACGCCCTCATTCTTCAAGCACTCAAGCAGTGCTTGCGCTCCGTTCATTCTCAAAACGTTTTACCTCCTGTTATTTTAAATTCAACTTATCGCCGTTTAAACTTTTGCTCCACGCGCGTGAAAATCAGCGGGATTACAAACAATATCGAGAAGAAAGGCAAAAACGCCTTGAAAAATTTGTACGCCTCCACGCTGAATAAAACTTTCATTATCGGATAAATTATCACCGCGATTACGCCCAAGACCGCGAATCCGATTATCACGCGCCACAGCCTGTCTTTGTTCGAGACTTTTATTTTAAAGTTGATAAATCGTTGTTCAAGGAACCAGCCCAAGAAAAATGCAAGTCCGAAACCGAGCGCGTCAAAGGCATCTGCGCGAGCCAAAAGCGGGTCGACGATTACTTTCCCGTTCAAAAAATCTTCCGGATACGTTTTGAAATAGAGGAACAAAAAGACAACCGCGCAGATTATCAGCCCGCCGATAAAGAAAAGTAGTTGCCGCTCCTTGTCCTTGCCTATCCACGCAAAAATTTTCTCCGCCGCGTAAAACAGCCCGATTGAATAAATTATCGCAATTAAAACGTCTTGCGGAGTGTGCACGCCTAAAAAGTTTCGGCTGAACGCTACGAGTAAAACTATCAGCGCGAAGAAAATTATCGCAGGCTTTGGCAAAACTTTCCTGTAGAAAAATGCAAAGCCGCCGTAAATTGCCGTCGCAAATTGCGTGTGCCCGCTCGGAAAAGACCACGACGACACATTTGCCTTATCCACCGCCGGTATCAACGCCGCGTCCTTTATCCACGGGCGATATACGCAAAAAATTCCCTTCAATAGCTCGTTTATCACGCGCCCGCACGTCGCGTTGAACAGCAAAAATATTCCCGCCTGCTTGTTGAAACACCAGAACAAAATCGCGGGGATTGCCGCCGACAACGCGCTTTTCGGCAGGGCGGAGATTAGCGTAAAAAATCCTTCTCCGCCCCAATCGTTTCGTATTCCCTGCAGAAAAATCAGATAATCTAAATCCACGACGACCTCCGAATCAGTACAGCGGATATTTTTTGCAGAGCGCGGCGACACGTTCACGCGCCTGAATTTTTTTGTCGTCGTCAGTCGGATTGTCGAGTACAAGCGCGATAATGTCGGCGACTTCCTTCATGTCATCTTCCTTAAAGCCGCGCGTCGTCAGCGCAGGACTGCCCAATCTTAAACCGCTGGTCACGAACGGACTGCGCGGTTCAAACGGGATTGTATTCTTGTTCGCGGTAATGTTCACTTCGTCGAGAAGATTTTGCGCCTCTTTGCCCGTGATATTCTTGCTCGTGAGGTCAACAAGCATTAAATGATTGTCCGTGCCGCCCGAAACTATCCTGAATCCATCTTTTTGAAGAGTTTCGGCTAAAATCTTCGCGTTCTTGATAATCTGCGCGGCGTAGGTTTTGAATTCGGGTTGAAGAGCCTCGAAGAAGGCGACAGCCTTTGCGGCGATAACGTGCATGAGCGGACCGCCTTGAATGCCAGGAAAGATAGCTTTATTGAATTGCTTGCCAAACTCCGCGTCCTTGCACAGAATCAAGCCGCCGCGAGGTCCGCGCAACGTTTTATGCGTCGTCGAAGTCACAACGTCAGCATAGGGCAACGGGCTGGGGTGCAAGCCCGCCGCGACCAAGCCGGCAATGTGCGCCATGTCAACCATTAAGTACGCGCCGACCTTCTTAGAAATTTCGGCGAGGCGTTCAAAGTCAATGATTCGCGAATAAGCCGACGCGCCCGCAACGATAATTTTCGGCTTGCAGTCCTGCGCGGTCTTTTCCAAAGCGTCGTAGTCAATCGTTTCAGTCTCGCGGCTCACGCCGTAGGGAACGATTTTAAAATATTTGCCGCTCATGTTGACGGGCGAACCGTGCGTCAAATGCCCGCCGTCGGTCAAGTTCATTCCCATAATCACATCGCCGGGCGTCGCAAGCGCGAAGTAAACCGCCGTGTTCGCCTGTGCGCCGCTGTGCGGTTGAACGTTGGCATAGGCGCAGTCGAAAAGTTTTTTCGCGCGGTCAATGGCGAGTTGCTCCGCCACGTCGACGAACTCACAGCCGCCGTAATATCTTTTGCCAGGATAACCTTCCGCGTATTTGTTCGTGAGAACGGAGCCTTGCGCCTCCATTACCGCGCGGCTGACGATATTTTCCGACGCGATAAGCTCCAGCTTGTTGCGCTGACGATTGAGTTCATTCTCCACTGCCGCGAAAAGTTCGGCGTCTTTCTTCATGCCTTCCATTAAATTCATACTGAAACCTCCATTAATTTTTAATCAAACCGAGAGCCGTCATCAAGCCGAAAAGCCCCTCTGCCGCCACGTCATTTATAATTTTGCCCGCGTCGTTGAAGTAATAAAAATTCATGACGCTGAACGAAAATTTCTTGCCCGTCGGCGCAAGTCCCATAAAACTTCCGTCGTGCGTGCCGGAACAAATCCAACTCACGGCAACTTTATCATCTTCCGCCACCATGTCGACAATCTCCCAGTGAATATCGGAAAAACTTTTGCGCATTAAGTCCACCACGCTCAGATAACCCGCGCCGCCGTAAAGCGGTTTTTCAGATACCGGCGTCGTGAATTCGGCGTCGTCGGCAATGAGTTCTTTTGCCAAAGTCAAGTCATTATTGTTTATGCACTCAACAAAGTGTTTCATTGCATTTTTATTGCGCTCCGCGTTGCTCATTTTAAAACCTCCCAAATTTTTTCTGCCGGAATTGCTCCGTGACG
>CAMYWI010000121.1 GCA_947302675.1 uncultured Selenomonadales bacterium
GCCGCCAAAAGATTATGCGCGGTCGTCAGCGCGTGAAAGTCGCCCGTGAAGTGCAAGTTAATATCTTCCATAGGGACGACTTGCGCGTAGCCGCCGCCCGCCGCGCCGCCCTTTATCCCAAAACAAGGACCGAGACTCGGCTCGCGCAACGCCACGCAAATTTTTCTGCCCATTTTAGCGAAGGCGTCCGCCAGTCCGATTGAAGTCGTCGTCTTGCCTTCGCCAGCGGGAGTTGGAGTTATCGCCGTGACCAAAATCAATTTGCCGTCGTGATTTTTCTCAATGCGGCTCCAAACTTCAGGCGCGAGCTTAGCTTTGTACTTCCCGTAAAATTCCAAATCGTCTTCCGTCAAGCCGAGCTTTTGCGCGGCAACGGAAATTTTCTCGACCTGCGCGGCTTGCGCAATCTCAACGTCGCTCAACATAAAATCGCCTCCTAAAATTTTTGTCATGATAGCAAAAAAAATCCTCCGTTGCAATTTTCAACAGAGGATTAATTTTTTACGTCAATTTTTAATCGAGGTCTTTAGCTTTGGCAAAATCTTTTTTACTCAATTCTTGTCGACACTTGCCGCGCCCCCGATAAGCCGTCGCGTTGTTCGGGTCAAGCTCAATAGCTTTATCATAGCATTCAATCGCTTTATCATAATCCTTGACAAGGAAAAATTCCTCGCCGCGTTTAAGATAATCTTTGACACTCTGACGGCCGTTTAAATATTTGTAAGCGTTTTCTCGATTTCTTTGCGCCAAATTGTGATTCGGATCTAGCTCCAACGCCTTGTCGAAGTCTTTTATTGCCCGCTCATAATTTCTCAAGCCGTCCATGTAAGCCCATCCACGATTGTTGTATGTATCCGCGTTATTCGGATTAAGTGAAATAGCTTTGTCATAATCTTTAATCGCTTGCTTGGAATTTCCCAGCCGCTTGTAAGCAACACCGCGATTACTGTAATTTTCGGCGTTGTTAGGCTCCAATTTGATGAGCTTATTGAATTCCTCAATAACACGTTCGTAATTTTTTAAGTCCCAATAAATCGACGCGCGTGCCACGTAATACGCAGTTTTCTCTGGGAAAAGCTCAGTGAGTTTATCATAGTCGGCAAGAGCGCGGTCGTAATCTTCCAATTTTTCATAAAGAGAGGCACGTTCCAGATAATATTCGATGTCATCAGGTTTAAGTTCGATAAGTTTTGTGTAATCGTCAATGGCGAGTTTGTAATCGTTCAAATCCAGCCGATAAATACGTGAACGCATTCTATATAAAATGGCGTTATCGGGCTTGAGTTCAATAGCTTTGGTCAGGTCGTCAACGGCGCGATTGTAATCTTTCAACTTCATGTAGACAGAGGCGCGTCTGAAGTAACTATGCTCATCATTTGGAAAGTGTTGAATTATTTTTGTATACTCTTCAAGAAGATGATCATATCTGTTTGGCTCTTCACTGTACTCAGCAAGTTCTTTATAAATCTCGGCTTTCTCCAGGTAGTTATGGAGTTCATCGGGTTTTAATTCAATTACTTTGTCGTAATCGGCAAGGGCGCGGTCATATTCTTTCCACGCCTTATAAAATTTGCCGCGACCTTCGTAATACCAAGCGTCGTCCGGCTCAAGCTCAATCGCTTTGTTGTAATCGTCGACAGCTTGATCATAATTTTTCATCTCACTGTAAATATCGGCGCGACATTTATAAGCCAAAGCATTATCGGGAGCGCACGCAATCATTTTGTTATAACATTCCAACGCGAGAGCGAGATTTTTTACATGGTATTCGTAAATCGAGCCAAGATAAAAATAAGCGTCGTCATCTTTGGGATTTAGCTCGGCGGCTCTTTTTAAATCTTGAATTGCCGCGTCATAATTTTCTAATTCCTTGTAAGATTTGCCGCGTTGAAGGTATGCATCGGAAAGATTGGGATTTAGTTCGATTGCTTCAGTGAAGAATCTAATTGCATCCTCGCAATTTCTTTGGTAGTAAAGATTCTTGCCTTCCGCAAACTTCTCATTAGCCAAAAATTCTTTGTCGAGTTGTATTAGTTGAGCGGCGAGCTTGTCTTTCTCTGCTTGAGTCGTCGCCGCCTTGTATTTTTCTTTCAACTCGGTAACTTGCGCGTCGTTCTTGGCAAGCGCGTTTTGCAAGTCTTCATTCTGTCGGACGATTGAAATTTGCTCTTTTTTATCGCGCTTGATAAAGTCGTAAATGCCGTCGGGGTCGATTTTAGCTTTGAGCGTGGCGGTATAGATAATGCCCGCCTCGCCTTTGACTTCAAACGGCTCCGCCTTAACTTCCACGTCGAACACGTTAATGATATTGTTTGTGACGGCGGAAATTTCTTCGGCAGTCAGCTCAGAGTTCACCGATTTAGAAAAGTTCGTGAGGTAAACGCCGGCTTTTTTCTGCGCGTCGCGAGCGGCGCGTTGTTTGGCACGTTGCTTGGCGATGTCGTGATTTTCAAAGTCGCTCATTATGTATTGCCCCGTGCCGTCGAAAACTTCAACAGCCGCTACGACGATAGTTGCCATCAAAAAATTCATGACGATTAGCAGAGCCGTTAAAGCTCGTCGAAATATCTTCCACATAAAATCGCCTCCAAAATTCAAACTTCACAGCAATCATACAGCCGCCGCAAAAATTTTCCAAAGCCCTTGACCGTCGAATCAAGCTTGAACGGCTCCGCCAGCCGATAAAATATTTCGTGCAACGTCAGCGCGGTCTTGTTGCCGTCGAGTGCCGCGAATAATTTTTTATCGACCAGCCGCGCGGGATTCGCCTCGAACAGCGCGGGATTTATCAGAAAGACTTCGCGCCCACTCAGCGTTTCAATCTGCTTAAGCCACGCCGCGAACGCCTCCGCATAAAAGTTGAAGTTCACGACTTCGGGAGCCGTCACGTCCACGCCGTCTAAAAAGTCCACGAACCAAGGATGCTTGTACGCCTTCGCGTTGCCCGAAACTAAATCCGCCAACACCGGCTTAATCAAATGCACGTAGGCAAAAATGAATCGCGCGAACTGAACAAAGCGTTCGCCCTGCGCGGGGAAGTCGCTCCAAGAAAATTTATCGCGCTCGTGGTGGCAAATGTACTTGAAAACTTTTGGCGACTTAATCGGACGCGAATAAAAATCCGCCGCCGCCAACGCACAATACAACTCGACAATGTGCGCCTCGTTGCGCTGATTCGCCGAGCCAACCGAAAATTCTTTGACCGCCGTCATCACCGAATCGCCCACAAAATACGTCGCGTCAAATAAATTCTCGCGCTCTGAATAATATTTCAACGCCGCCTTTGTATTCGGCAAAAAGTTCTCGCTCCGTGCAAAGAGTTCGTCCTTAATGTCCGTCGGCGTGAAGCTGAAGTACGGCAGAATCAACACGCCGCCGATTGAAACTCTATCCGCGTAGTCGGCAAGATTATTCCTCAACAGTCGCGCAATCGTCGGCAAGCCCGCCGCCCCCGTCCCGCCGAAGACCGAACCCGCCAAGAAAATTTTAACCGTCTCGCCCTCGCCGATAGTCTTCTCAATCTGCGCGGTCAACTTCGAGCCGTCATCAAACTTTTTTGCCAAGACCGCCGCGCCAATCGACGGGTGCCCGCGAAAGCCTTCATTGAGCGTCGTCTCGCGCTCCTTCTTAGTATAAAGCACTTCGTAGAGCTTGCCGACCGGCAAATTGTTATGATGATAAAATTCGGTCAAGTCGTCAAGCGTCTTGTCGTGCCCCGTCGGATTGAACGGGAACGGGCGCACGATTGCAATTTTATTTTTGAAAAGCGTCGTGTCGTTGCCGACGTGAAAATTTTGGAAGACGTTAAAGTTGTTGAGCGCGGTCGCGGTACGTTCCAAGTTGCCGTTGCCGACGTCGGGATCAATCGCCGCAATATGGAGCCGCTCGTTTTCGGGCAAAAGCCCCGCAATGCAAATGTGCGTCAAACTCTCCATGACCTTCGCGCCCGTGCCGCCAATCGATATAAAGTAGAAACTCATAATCTCCTCCCGAAGAGTTGTGCGCCAAGCGGCGTGTACTTGAACGAGAGCGGCGTTGTGAAAATCGTCAGCAACCAGTAGCCGACGCCGCTAAAGATTGCCGCGAACAGCCCGAAAATTATTCCGTTGAGTTTGATTCCGAGTAGCGGCGCGTAAAAGTGCGGGACGCCTAAACTTATCGCCAGCGACGCCATTAACAGAGCCGCCCAGAAAATTCTCTTGCCCGCTCTCGGAACTTCGTCGACTTCTAAGAAAAACCTCGCCGCAAGGAACCAGCTCAACGCGCAAAGTCCGTTCGCCAAGCCCGTCGCCCGCGTCAAGACAAAATATTTCTCCAGCCAGCGCGAATAATTCATGTTGTCCGACGCCGTCGCCAGTGAGTGCCCCGTCACGTTCGCGCCGAGATAATACGCCGCCGCCGCGCAGATTATTGTTGTCGCCACGATTAGAAAAATTTTTACAACCGTCCGCGTCGTTCGAGTCATACCTCAGCCAACTTTCTCAAGAATTCTTCCGAAAAAATTTCGCCGTAATCCGAGCGCATGAGGTCAACGAACCTCCCCCAATATTTTTTTGCCCGCTTGAGCGCGAAGTAGTCAAAGTAATACGGGAGCGGCACGAAAGTCGCAATGCCGATATTGTCAATGATTCGCACGCGTCGTTCGGTCGGCGACGTTCTTTGAACAAGGTAGTTATCGGGGTCGACGCCCGCCAACAGAAATCTCTCGTCAAAGTAAGTCTTCTTGAAGTCGAACAAAAGTTTTTCGGTCGCGGGCAAAAGTTTTCTATCCGCAACGGTGTCATCAAGGACGTTGAGCATCGTTTGAGAAATTTTGCCGTCGAAGTCAAGGACGCGCTCGAAGAGATAGCCCTTGCCCTTTGAAGTCTCAACTTCGCCAAAATATTTCGTGATGAGCGTCATTGAATATGCACGGTCGCCGAGTGCCTTGCGATAGCGCGACTCCTTGATAAAGTCGGGGTCGTCAGGCGTGTGGAGAATCTTCACGCACAAATTTTTATCGGTCGGGTGGGCGTAAACCGTCTTGTGGTTGCCCACGCCCAAATACAAATCGTCAGTCAAAGTAATCATGTCAATACCTCGTTTTCGGAGCCTCGTCGCGCGTCGGCTCATTAAAAGCTTCGTCGACTTCGGGAATTGTTCGCCGCTCAATTTGCGGCTCGTCATAACTTCTGCGGTCGGTTGAAGTCGTGCGGTCATCATCATAACTTCTGCGGTCGGTTGAAGTCGTGCGGTCATCATCATAACTTCTGCGGT
>CAMYWI010000122.1 GCA_947302675.1 uncultured Selenomonadales bacterium
TGCGGCGCAATCGTGCGCGAATCATGGACGCGATTGTCGAGTTCGTCGGCACCGACCTTTTGAACACCAAAAATATTATGGAGACCGTTCGCGATGAAAACGCCGCGCAACTTTTGATTGACTACTTCGAGCAAAATAACGGACGCGCGAAGACTAAAACCCTCGTGCGAGAAATTTTGAGCGAACTGTTTAGCGGACTCGACACGAAAAAAATTTCCGCAGGCGTCGCGACGATTCTTGAGCACGAAATTAAAAATCTCGACGCGCAAAAACTCTTCGACGCGGTGATAAAAGTCGTCACGAGCGACAGGCACAGCCGCAAGATTTTAATCGCGCTCTTCGACACGGGGCATAAAATTTTGCAAAGCAATCACATGCAGGAAGAGATTTTGCAAAAGATAACCGAACTGCGCGAGGCTTACGAAGGCGATTCGGCGGGGCGTGCGCTCGTGCTCAGCTCAATGGACTTGACCGACGAAAAAATTTTGAACATACTCAACGAGACTGTCGACAAGAAAATCAGTGACGCCGAGAAAATTCTCAACACGCAAGGCATGGTTGACGCGGAAACTGCGCGGGCGGCGGACGAGATGATTAAAATGTTCGGCGGTTTCGTGACGAACGCGGCGGGCAGTCTCAACACGAAAAAACTTCTTGACGACCTCAAGGAATTGTTCATGCAAAAGTTTGACGCGGCGGGCTATATAAAGACGTGGCTTGATGTCAACGTCAAGGGCGAGACTGACCCGAAGATTTTAGAAAAGTTGCGACGACAGCAGGCGGCTAATCCGAACGTCAAGCGCATTGTGGAGATTGAGCGCAAGCCGGTTATTTGGAAAGACGCGGTGGATTTTCTGGTCGACGCGAAGATTGACGAGTTCAAGCGCGACGAGAAACTTCAAGAAAAATTCGACGCGCTGATAAAAGACTTCATAGAAAATTTGCTTGAGGAGTATCGCGGGCAGATACCGCAGATGATTCGCGAGCGGCTCGACAAATTCAGCGACGACGAGCTGACGGAGTTCGTGGAAAGTCACGTGGCGGACGATTTGCAAATGATAAGAATCAACGGTTCGATTTGCGGCGGGCTGGTCGGCATGTTTTTATTTATCGTCTCGCAGGTCATTGAACATTTGGTTCGCTAAGGGGTTGATAATTTTTGAACAGGTGGAATACGGCGGACACGACGTTACTTTGTGCCGCGCTGTTTTTTTTAATGGCGGTCGGATTGCGAATCACATTCCCCGAAAATATTTTGGCGGAAGGATTTTTATTCGTGACGGAGGCGGCACTTGTCGGCGGAATAGCGGACTGGTTCGCGGTCACGGCGTTATTCAAAAAGCCGCTGGGCTTTCCGTTCCACACGGCGATTTTGCCGCGCAGGCGAAAAGATTTCGTCAAAGCGTCGGTGGTCATGGTTCAGCAGGAATTTTTTTCGCGGCGGACGATTTTTAAAAAGCTCGGCGACTTCAAGCTCCTGCCGCGCATTGTCGACTTCCTCGCCAAAGATTCAACGCGCGAGCTGATTCTCAAAGACCTTTTTAACGTCGTGAAAAAATTCGTCGCGTCGCAAAACAAGGAATTGCGAGCGAAGGCGATAGCAAACGAACTGCGCCGAATCATTCGCGACATTCCCGCGCAGGGGCTGATTAACGACTTCGGGGCGCAATTCAAACGCGGCGACAAGGACAGAGAAATTTTTATCAGCATAGTCAAGGCGATTCGCAAGACCGCCGCCAAGCCCGAAACTTGCGACAAACTTCAAGCGATTTTAGAAGAGTACGCGAACGAGAAGACTAAAAATATGGGCGGCTTTTCGATTTTAATGGCGGGACTTGCGCAAATGCTTGACCTTGTGAACTTCGAGGAGGCGGCGCGAATCATGCAAACGCAACTGCTCAAGCTCCTTGACGAACTCGCGCGAGATACGCAACTGCACCGGCGCACGCTAAACGAATGCCGCTTAAAAATTTCTGAGCTGAGCGACACGCCAGAATTTAAAGACTTAGTCGAGCGGATACAAATCGACGCGGCGACGGAGTTGCCGTTGGAAGAGGCAATCGAACTCGCGCTGATTCACATAGAAAATCAAATCGCGATGACAAACTTCGACGAGTCGCTAAAGAAGGCGCAAAAGAATTCAAAGCACGACGGCAAAAGTTTAGGCGCGTTATTGGTCAACACGTTCAACGAGGAGTACGACAGATTCTTGCGGCTCATCAAAGAGGACACGGCGGCGCGGCAAGCCTTTGAAAAATTCGTGGACGAGTTGACGGCGCGAGCGGCACTTCACGCACAACCGCTTGTCGGCACGGTCGCGAGGTCGGCACTCGACAAACTGACGGAAGAGCAACTGAACAACTTGGTTTACGACAAGGCGGAGCAAGATTTTATCTGGATAAGATTAAACGGCTCAATCGTCGGCTCGGCGGTCGGATTGGCGATTTTTATTTTGATAAAAGCGGCGGGGTTAAGCGTATGAAGATTGCGTTCTTTGATTCGGGGATTGGCGGCTTATCGGTTCTGCACCACGCGCTGAAAATTTTGCCGCAGGAAGAATTTATTTTCTACGCGGACGAAGATAACGTTCCCTACGGCACGAAGTCGCGCGAAGAAGTCTTGGGCTTTGTCGACGAGGCGTTTCAATTTTTAATCGCGCAGGGTATCGGGGCAATCGTCGTGGCTTGCAATACGGCGACATCGGTCGCGGTCAAAGCAATGCGCGAAAAATATTCATTGCCGATAATCGGCATGGAGCCGGCGTTGAAAGTCGCGTTGGATTTATTTCCCGACAGAAAAGTTTTGGTGACGGCGACGGCGATAACAATCACGGGGCAAAAAATTCAGCGACTGGTAAAAAAACTCCGCGCGGAAAATTTGGCGGAGCTTAGGGCGTTGCCGCGACTGGTTGAATTTGCGGAGCGGCAGGAGTTCAACTCGGCGGCTGTCGAAGAATATCTGCGCGGCGAACTGAATTATGACTGGGGAAAATTTTCGTCACTGGTCTTGGGTTGCACACACTTTAATTACTTCAAGGACACACTGAGAAAAATTTTGCCGGCGCACGTGAAAATCTTAGACGGGAACGCGGGCACGGTCAACGAGTTGATAAGGCGGGCGAATTTAAAAACTGCGCGGGCAGAAAATCTTCCGAAGATAAAATTTTATTATTCGGGGCGGCGCGTGAAAGATTTAAGAGAACTCGCGCGGCTTGGAAAATTTTTACAGCGACTCGACGAAATGGAGGCGATTACATGAAAAATTTTAACGAGGCTAGCAATGCGCAGCGTTGCGTACCGGCGCGGGAGTTACTCCGAACTGTCGAACGGCACGACGCGACCGCTGTTCCGCCGCTTTTAAAGCGGGCGGCGATTTTTGACATGGACGGCACGTTGACCGACACGCTCGCCGATTTGCACGACAGCGTTAATGAAATGCTCGACCATTACAACTTCCCGCGCAGGACGCTTGACGAAGTTCGACAATTCGTCGGCAACGGCGCAAGGAAATTAATGATTCGGAGCTTGCCCGCCGACAAGGAAAATTTTGTTGACGAGGCTTTGGAATTTTATAACGGTTGCTACGCCCGCAACTGCTTGAAAAAAGTTAAGCCTTACGCGGGGATTATGGACTTGTTGGCGACGTTGGAGGCGAAAAAAATTCCGCTGGGCATTTGCACGAACAAACAGCACTTTGCGGCGATTGCCATTGCGGAAAAAATCCTCGCGCCGATAAAATTTTCCTACGTCAGCGGCGACGAACCCGGTCAGCCACGCAAGCCAGATCCTACTCGCGCACTGGCGGGCGCAAAAAAATTCGGCGTCGAACCCGCGCAGGTTGCCTACTTCGGCGACACGGCGGTTGATATTCAAACGGCTCTTAACGCAGGCTTTTTAGCTGTCGGGGTGACATGGGGCTTTCGCCCGCGCAGTGAGCTTGTCGACAGCGGCGCACAGATTATCATTGACACGCCGCAAGAAATTTTTAGCAAGATTAAATTCGGAGGTAGTTAACTTGTCCATTGAGAAGGTAAAAAAATATTTTGAGGAGATTGGCGAGCCGGAGCGCGTGATTGAGTTCGAGCAGTCGACTTTTACTAGCGAACTCGCCGCGCAGGCTCTTGGTTGCGAAGTCGGGCGCATTGCCAAAACAATTTCGGTCTTCGTCGACAAAAAGCCCGCGCTAATTCTGATGTCGGGCGACATGAAGATTGACAATAAAAAGTTCAAGGCACAATTCAACTGCCGCCCGCATATGATACCCGTTGACGAGGTGGAAAATTTAATCGGTCACGCGGTCGGCGGAGTTTGTCCTTTCGCGGTCAATGAGGGCGTCCCGATTTACCTTGATGCCTCGCTTGAACGTTTCGACGTGATTTATCCCGCCGCTGGCAACGACAAGAGTTGTGCGCGTTTCAAACTCGACGAGCTTAGTCACTACGTTAAAAGCGCGGGGCGCGTCGACGTTGCAAAGGTCAAGTGAATTCGTTATAATCTTCGCGGAAAGGATGAACGCCATGAAAATTTTTTCTCGACATAAAAAACTTTTCGCGGGGATAATCGCGGCAATAATTTTCTCGGCAAGTGAAGTCTTCGCGCAGGACTGGGAGGAAGGCGAAGTAATCGCGGAAGTGCCGACGGAAATTTATATGTGGGTGCAGTCGACGCCGCGAGCAAATTATTGGTTCAATCATCAGCAAATCGGCTATCGAATCCGCGAGGACGGCACGCTTGATTTGAACACGCTAATGGTGCCGGCGGTTTATATTTATGACAACATACAGATTGAAGACGTGATTCAAAAGCGGCGTTGGAAGAAACTTTCGACGCGCGGCTACAATAAGCTCGTCGGGCGTTCGGAACTGTTGAAGTTCGATTTAAAAAATATGACGGTGCAAGTTGTGGAGAAGGTTGATTTGGACGACACGTGGGGTGCACTCGACAAGGATACTTCGGGCGAGCCGGTTCCGTTGAAAAATCTTTCAAGCAAGGACGTTATGTATAAATTTTATCGGACGCTACTCGATTGGGCGCGAGCACACAACGAATTGATAATCGGGCGTTCAAAGGGCAAGCTGAGCGAGGCGGACGGCGACTTGCCGATTAACGAAGTCCCGATAAATAAAATTTTCATTCCGCCTGCCGAGTATTGAAAAACTTCTTGACAGCAAAAGCTTTGAATGATAAACTTTGCGGCGTTGCGGAGAGTTGTCCGAGCGGCTTAAGGAGCACGACTGGAAATCGTGTGTTGCG
>CAMYWI010000123.1 GCA_947302675.1 uncultured Selenomonadales bacterium
TGCTTGACGCCAAAGCGGTGCTCCTCGTCGATAATCAGCAAGCCCAAGTTCTTGAATTGAATTCGGCTCGACAAAATGGAGTGCGTCCCGATTAGAATATCGACTTGCCCTGCGCGGACTTTTTGTAAAGTCGTGCGCTGTTCCTTTGGAGTTCGGAAACGGCAAATCACGTCGACTGTTGGCAAAAATCCCGCGAATCGCTCGGAAAAAGTTTGGTAATGTTGTTGAGCCAAAACCGTCGTCGGCACGAGAACTGCGCATTGTTTGCCATTCATTGCCGCCTTGTAAGCCGCGCGAATCGCAATTTCTGTCTTGCCAAAGCCCACGTCGCCGCAAATCAATCTGTCCATAGGGCGCGGGCGTTCCATATCCTTTTTAACTTCGTCGACCGCGCGGATTTGGTCGGGCGTCTCTTCGTAAGGAAAGGCGTCCTCGAACTCGCGCTGAGTGGCGTCGTCTTCGGCGAAGGCAAAGCCCGAAGACTTCTCGCGCCGCGCGTAAATCTCCAAAAGTTTTTCGGCAATGTCCTCAACAGCGGCGGAGGCTCGCGACTTTGCACGCGCCCAATCGCCCGAACCCAAGCGCGAAAGTTTAGGCGTCGCGCCGTCGCCCGAAATATATTTCTGCAGATAATGAACTTGCTCGACCGGAATGAACAACTTGTCCGCGCCGCCGTACTGAATGTTGAGAAAATCCTTGTGAACGCCGTCAAACTCCAGCGTCTCGACGCCGAGATATTTACCAATGCCGTTTTCGACGTGCACGACGTAATCGCCGGGGTGAATGTCGCTGAAACTGCGAATCTTGTCGCCCGCCTCTGCCGCAAAAGTTTTGACGCGCCGCTTGACTTGCCCGCCGAAAACATTTTTCTCGGTCAGCACGGTGAGCTTGGCGTTGGGGAAGGTAAAGCCGTCGCTTAGCGTGCCGAACTCAAGATTTATGCCCGTCAGATTGTTTTCGTACAAAAGTTTCATGACGCCGTTAAGTTTCGCCTGGCTCGCGAACAAGATAAAAATTTTCTGCTTGAGTTCAAGGAGCCGCGCAATTTCTTCAAGGAAAAATTTCGTTTGACCTTGAAAGCTCGCGACGTTGGCGGCGGTCAGCCCGATTGATTCAGTCGGCTCGACGCCGCGAATATTTTTCAGCATAAGCTCGAAGTGAATCAAACTGCCCGCGCGGGAGCTTTTAACAAGTTGCTCGAACGTGAAAATATTTTTCTTGATTTCGGGGTCTTCGTGAATCAGATTTTGAATCGCCTCGACAATCCGCGCGGGTTCGTCGAAAATAATTGTGCCGTCGTCGCCCGCGCAGCTCAAGAAAGATTCGGCACTCTTTGAAAAATTTTTAATCGGTAGAATCGTGACGGCTTGAGCCTTTTTGCCCGAACGGAGCGTATCGAAGTTGATTAGGCGAATGGAATAAATCTCGTCGCCGAAAAACTCCACGCGGTAAGGCGTCGGCTCGTTAATAGGAAAGATGTCGACAATGCCGCCGTGCACGCTAAATTTTCCAATGGCGTCAATCTCGTCCGCCCGCTCGTAGCCGAACTCGTCAAGCCGCGCCAAAAACTTTTCTATCGAAAAAATCTCGCCGACCTCGACGCGCAGTTGATGCTTGAAAAAATCTTGCCGCGAGAAATCTTTTTTGACCGCCGCCATTGCCGACGACAGCACGATAAATTTCTCGCCGCGCAGAAGTCGCGCTAAAATCTCAAGACGTTTGGCTTGCCGCTCGACGCCGATTGTGCTCGCCTTGACCTCGATTAAATCCAATTCGGGCAATTCGACGACCTCGACGCCTGGTAAAAGCTCTGTGAAATTTTCTCGCCACTCCGCGATTTTTTCCTTGCCGCTTACTAAAATTATCGTCGGGCGCGGCTTGAGCGCGTAGCCCGCCGCCGCCATAAAAATTTTCTGCGTGCCCGTCAAGCCGTAAAGTAAAAACTCGCCGCGTTGGGAAAATTTTTTCGCCGCCGCGCGAATCGTCTCGTCGCCAAGTGCAAACTCCAATATCTTGTGCATGAAAACTTCCCTCCGCCGCCATTATAGCAAAAAAAATCTCCCGTTCAAAATCAGCGGGAGCTTAAATTCAATCGCCGAGTCACGTTTCAATCAGCGGAGTTTTCTTGCCGTAAAGGAGCATGTCGAACAGGTCATAGTAAAAAACTTTACCACGCGCAAAATTATTGACAGTTTTCCAGTAAGGACCCTTTGGATTTTTAATGTACCACGCCGAATTCAAATCGGACTTAAAAGGCACGAAGCAAACTTTTTTATCGTAAGGGAGCGCGTCGAACTCCGCCGCAAACTCTTCGCTCTCGGTGTAAGTCGTCACGAAAAGATTATCCCAATTAATTTTCTGCTTGCGCTCGTTCCACTTGGCAAGAGCCGCCTCGAAGTCGCGATAGTGATTCATGTGAATGTTGACTTCGCCCAGCGCAACGTAAGGATAATTTTTCTTCAAGTTAGTATCGTAGAGCGTCTCCTTGAAAGTCAACGGCTCCTCAATATAGGCTCGCGCCTCGCGCAGAAAACGCAAATAATCTGGCTCATCAAAGAACATGTTGACGAACGGCGAGCGGAACGGCAAGCCCAGCGTATGCAACAACAACCCGCCAAAACAATTCATTGTGAAAATCGACAGGCGCGAGCTTTGGAGCTGACGATACTTGTCGAGCGTGAAACCAGGAATGCAGACAATCCAATCGCCCAAAAGTTTTTCTTCCGGCAGGTTGAGTTGTCGAGCGGCTTTCGTGGCTTTGCTCATGCCGAGTTTCTTCGCGCCGACAACAAGGATAGTATCAATCCCCCCCCAGTCAACCGTGCCGATGTCTTCACCAGTTGACGAGCCGACGACTTCGATGCCGTCATGCTGCCCCTCCAAAATTTTCAGCGCGTCGTCTTGAAACGTCGTGTCGTTCGTGACGCGCCAAACTAAAACTTTAATCATGTCAAATCCTTTCTAAATTACATATCAATCAGCGGAGTTTTCTTGCCGTAAAGGAGCATGTCGAACGGGTCGTAGTAAAAGGGCTTGCCCATGCCGAAATGATTAATTACGTCCCAAAACTCCTTGTCGCTCTGAATTTCGCGATTGATATACCACGCCGAATCCAACTCCGACTTGAACGGCACAAAGCAAACCTTCTTGCCGTAAGGAAGTGCGTCGAACTCCTCCAAAATTTCTTCGCGCTCGGTGTAAGCCGTCACGAAAAGATTGTACCAGTTGATTCGCGCCTTGCGCCGCTCCCAAATCTTAGCCGCCTCGTCGAAGTTGGGGTAGTGGTTCATGTGAATATCTATGTTGCCGAGCGTGACGACCGGATAATCGGATTTCAAAATCGTTTCCACTTTGCTTTCCTTGAAAATCAATCGCTCCTCCATGTAGACGCGCGGCGCACGCAGGAAACGCAGATATTCTTTTTCGCTGTTGAAAAACATGTTGACGAACGGCGAGCGGAACGGCAAGCCCAGCGTATGTGATATAAAGCCGCCAAAACAATTAAATGGAAAAATCGACAGGCGCGACCTCTGCAAGCGACGGTACTTGCCAAGTTCAAAGCCAGGAATAGTGACAATCCAATCGCCCAAAAGCTTTTCTTCGGGCAAGTTGAGTTGGCGGGCGGCTTGCGCAACTTGGCTCATGCCGACTTGCCTTGCGCCGACGACAAGTAAAATATCGTATACAGCCTCGCAAGCCTTATCCGGTGGAAGGAAGGGAACGTTCTTTCCGTCTTTGACAAGCCCGATTTCGCGAACCGACGTTAACCCGACGAGTTCAACGCCGCTATGCTGTTGCTCCAAAATGTTTATCGCGTCGTTGAAAAAACTCGTGTCCTCCGAAACGACCCAGATTAAAACTTTCAGCATGTCAAAGCCTTTCGACAGCGAGAGAAATTTTTTCGCCGTTAATATCCCAAGCTTTAGCGTTGTCGTTGGCGGCGAAGACAATCTCCCGCGCGAGCGTGACGGTCATGATTTCTTCCGCGTTGTTCGTGATAATGTCGGCGAGCTTGTCGTTACCAGCGACGAAAATTTTAATCTTGTCAGTAACCTCGAAGTTGCTCTCGCGGCGCATGACTTGAATCTTGCTGATAATCTCGCGGACAAAGCCTTCCTCAATCAGCGCGGGCGTCAAGGTCGTTGCAAGCGCGATAGAAAGTTCGCCTTCGCTTTGGCAGTTGAAACCTTCGCTCTGCGTGATTGTAATTTCAATGTCCTCCGCCGTCAAAGTTATATCACCAAGTTTAAGTTCGCCCGTCTTATCGAGTTCGAGTTTCGCGGCGGCTCCGTCAAGCTTTTCAAGCGCGGCTTTAACTTCGCCCATGCGCTTACCGACCTTTTTACCGAGCACGCGGAAATTCGGCTTGATGTTGTATTTAATAAACTCGCCCATATCCGCGCGGAACTCGACGCTTTTAACGTTAAGCTCGTCCTCGACAATCTCAACAAAGAATTCGGGCAGAACCTGCGCGGCTTTGACAAACATATTGGCGACGGGCTGACGGTTTTTAATGTTGGAGGCGTTGCGGGCGGCGCGACCAAGCACGACGATTTTCAAAACCAAATCCATATTGCGTTCAAGCTCGGCGTCGATAAATTTTTCGTCGGCAGTCGGGTAGTCGCAAAGGTGAACGCTTTCCGGCGCAGTTTTATCGATTGAGCAAACCAAGTTGCGATAGATATTCTCCGTGATGAACGGAACCATAGGAGCCGCCGCCTTCGCCAAAGTCACAAGCGCGGTGTAAAGCGTCATGTAGGCGTTAATCTTGTCCTGCTCCATGCCCTTCGCCCAGAAACGCGCACGACTTCTACGAACGTACCAGTTAGACAACTCGTCAACAAAGTCTTGCAACGCCCGCGCAGATTCGGGAACTTTATAATTCGCCAGCGCGTCGTCGACCGTCTTAACCATTGTATTCAAGCGCGAGAGCAACCACTTATCCATGACGGAAAGTTTTTCGTAGTCGAGCTGATATTTCGTGGCGTCAAAGTCGTCAATGTTGGCGTACAGCACGAAGAAGGCATAAGTATTCCACAGCGTCCCCAAGAATTTCCGCTGACCTTCGACAACCGCGTCATCATGAAAACGATTCGGGAGCCAAGGCGCGGAGTTTTCGTAGAAATACCAGCGAATTGCGTCCGCGCCGTGTTTGGCGAGCGTCTCCATTGGCGCGACGGCGTTGCCCTTCGACTTCGACATCTTCTGCCCGTTTTTGTCGAGCACCAATCCGAGCACGATACAGTTCTTAA